>NZ_KV793012.1:191440-281610 GCF_001808325.1 Klebsiella sp. HMSC16C06 | reverse complement strand
GAAGAATACCCGTATCAAGCAATGTGCCTGCAGGAGTAAACTGGACGCCATTTTCCTTCACGATGGGCGTTCCCAGCACAGTCGCAGCCGCACCACCCGGCGCCAGGTTCCGACCGGTTTTATCTGTCTCTCCGAAAAAATTAAGAAATTTCATTCCCCGGCGAATAAGCGGATCGAAACCGAGACCTTTGTCACCAAAAAAACCCGGAACAGTAATGCGTGAGCCCATAATATATTTCCTCAGATAATGGTTGCCTGGCGGCGGAATGCCACGCAGGGGTTATTCAGTGGGTATGGACGGTTTACCAGCTCTGGAATATTTGATTCCGGATATTGCCCTGTCCCTTCATGAAATTCGTAATTCGCAACAGCGACCGTTGTGTCGCTGTCAAACAGATTTCCGTTACCGTTACTTCCGGTCTGGCTGGCGTACCAGAGATAAACATCGCCGGTCGTTTCACGCCCCAGCGTAATATCGACTACGGTATCGGCTACAATTTCGACACGCGTCACCGGAACGTCCCCGGCATCGTCAGTGACTCTGAATCCTTTTGCGGCATACGTCGTCGGAGATGAACCCACGTAGCATGATCGAAACTGAAGCGGCGGGCTCCACACCAGGAAATCCGCACGCAGGAATGTTCCGCTCAGCGTGACTGACAGGGGTTGCAGTGGACGCCAGTTCTGGCGACGATCAATTGCACGATGGAGCACTTTTCCGAACTGCATTCCCAGCCAGCGGTAGCCGTTCGCGTCAAGATGGCCACCCTTGTCGGTGACAGCATACGCCGGTGATGCCATCATAACGTTTGCGTCTGCGGCACAGATATCGAGCTGAGCCTCGCCAATGCTCATATTCGTGCTGTCGCGCGTCCAGCTGCCGCTGGTCTGATACAGCACAGTCAGGGGGGGCTCTGTCTGCCCGGTGATAGCGGTAGTATCGGTAATGACATCATCAATGAGCTTTCTCAGGAGTGCTCTGTATTCTGCGCGGTCTGTCGCCCCTCCTTTTGTGCTGTCATAGTTATATTCATTGCCAAGATATAAAAAACCCACCACGCCGCAGGTTTTCCCTTCGGCATCAGCAATGGCTTTAATCTGGGTAACGGCTGAAATGATCCGGTTGTAGAATCCCCAGGAATGGCCTTTAGAGAGGTGTTCAATAATCTGCCCGCCAACACCGCAGTTGACAGCCACAATTTTGCGCTCATCCGTTGTCAGCCCCCGGAACTGTAACTGCATTTCCCGCCACATCCACATCGCGCCGATATCGACGGTTTCACCGAAATTGTTAGCACCGCGAGGCAGCGCAGCCACGGCCTCATCAGTCATGAGGTTTCCGCCATCAGGAGGGGCGATTAAATCCTGCACCACTGCACGGGCTGGTCTGATTTCAGCTCCGTTAAGCGGCGTAAACGTCGAGCCGTTCTCATTTTTTGGCCGGACGGAGTCACCGAGCATATTAATGTTCAGAGTAGCGCGAATGTCCTTGCTCAGTGCAGCCCATCCCTCATTCCCGTTACTCAGCGACTGGCCGTCTGTGATCAGAATATTGTAATCGTAAACCGGCCGAGCAATACGCGTATTAATTTCGTCTCGTGCGGCAGCAGCAGCGGCAAGATTTGCTGCATTTCTGCGTGAAATGTCATCTACCCCATCGTTATTCTGATTGCTTTGCTCACCATTGAGATTCATCAGGACAAATCCCACACTGTCGCGAAATACAAAACCAGAAATATCCGCGTCAGACTCAGCACTGAATGCCTCAGTCACCAATCGCTGCTGCTCAACGACAGGCTGAACACTGTCAACAGAGCTGAGCAGAGGAGTCCCTATTTGCTGAATAACGAATCCGACGCTATCCCGGAACACAAAACCATCAATAAACTCATCATATTCAGCCGTCATCGCATTGCTCTGAATTGCATTCAGGCCGAATGCCGCCAGACGAAACCCCGCCTCATCATTAAGTGTCAGTAAAGGAGAATCAGCATCATCAGTAGCAATGAGAGATGAGATATAGTCAAGAACTGCCTGGATGGCCGCTTGAGAAGGCATTCTACGCCCGGTTGCTGTCAGCGTCCCAGCCACATTCATGTACTCGTCAGCCAGCGCGCTGCTGTCCGGGCTACGCACATAGGTGCTGCTGCCTTCTGGAATATTCGCGATGTCCGCCTGGGCAGCCGCCAGTGTCATGTACTGCTTACTCAATGGGATCAGGTTCTCCCTGATCTCATCGTTTTTCGCCATCATTCCGCGCCAGGTATCCAGCTCAACGCCAGCGCGATCCGGCTCAGTCAGCTCGGACCCATTGACCAGCTTATCCAGACGCTCGGCGTTATCGAGCAGCACAGCGGGAGACGTGCTCCCCAGCTCCGGGTTAAAGGCCATGTTTTTTGCTCCAAAAAAGGCGTTCGCCCAAACGAGGGTTTGAGCGAAAGAAAAGTTGAAAGGGATTTTTTGGTATTAAGCGACGTCGCCGGGGTATGTGGCGTCGTCGTACTGGTAGAACGATTCGAGGTATTCTTTAGCGGTGACCTGGCATGTTCCGTCAGACTGCGGGGCGATCTCCTCTACAATGGCGTCGTAGACGTGGCGCGTTGATCCGCAGAACACCAGGCGGATCGGCTCGATGGTTGCCGACGACAGGTCAACCTTCATCGGGTCATCAAACTCGCTCAGGTGCGGGACTGACAGCTGAAAATCGCCTACCCTGCTCGCCACCATCAGCCCGGATGCAGAACCATCCTGATAGCGGATCAGCGCGCGGGGATTTTCGAAAGACCAGTCCAGCGGCTCCGTAACGGTGAACGTTGTCACGCCACCAGCCGTTGTCATCGCCTCCACCAGACAGGAAATCGTGTTGTTACCCGGAATATCATCCGTGAGCACAATGCGATCGCCCAGGTTGTAGCACAGCGCGTCCAGCTCGGTAGTGGTCTGGAACGTCACCCGCTGCTGCAGGTATTTCATCAGGCGACGCATGCCGATTTGGTAGGCGTGATCCTGATTCAGTACCCCATCGAGTTTGTAGTTTTCGATTTTCACTGGCGTCGGATTGTCCGACGTCCGGCATTTAACGGTCTCCTCTGCCCAGGTAGTCCCGTTGATGTACGTCACGTCGACACCATCAAAATCATCGTCGGACGGTACGGTAAATCCGCTCTGCAGCTCCTCCACCATCTCATGCGGAGTGATCACGCCAGTCCAGGGCTTAATCCCTTCCCTGTTTACCGTCGCCAGGCCATCGCTCAACAGGAAGCGGGACTTCCCGGCATTGGCTATCTTCTGCAGCATTTCCAGCGCTGAGATACTGTCGCCCGTGGCGAAATCGAAATTTTCGCCCCGTGGCGTCCAGTACGCGGATTCCAGCGCGTTGATGGTGTCGACATCCATTTCCAGCCCCAGCGAGTTTGCGACATGCAGCAGCGCTCCCGAAATGGTTCTGGCCGTTCCGGTTTCATAGGCCCGAGTGGCCACAACGTTTACGCGTTTATCTGACTGCGCCGCCAGCTTCCCGCCCGTCTCAACGGTCACCGCCATCAGCGACACGCCGGGATAGGATGAAGGGCGCGTCAGCAGTCGCCCGCGCAGTGCCTGCCAGTACATACTGTCTCGCGCGTTGTTTGAGCCCTGCTCATTGCGCCGACGGCAGCGAACCTCTACCAGCCCCGGAGAGCTGAGGGTGATCCGCTCAGTGAAACCTAACCCGTTGACGTTTTTCAGCGCATACTCGCCCTGGTGACTCACCCACCCCGATCCGGAACCGTAGACGCGATACTGTATCTCCCACTCAACATGCCGAAGCCGCTTTTTCCCCTTGCTGTCAAAGCCACAGATGCCGTTCGGGAAGGAGAAATTCACCTCGAACGCATCCACTACTTCATTTTCAGGGCATACGAGGAACGGCCCCAGCCAGCTAAGCGTGTCGTTAAGGCCAGTGGCCTCATAGTCAATCATCGTCCTGGCGGTGAAACCCGGCCATGACTCATCAACGGTACCGTTAACCAGGCGCGCCACCGTCGCCGTTGTGCCGTCGGTCGAGACAATGCGGTACTCATTCCCGCGGTGAGCAAGTGAAAGCCGTTGCACCCCCTCCGGCATGCCGGAAAAGACTGTTCCCGTGGCGCTGTTATAGGCAAGCGTCACATTCGCCGTTACCGCCGGGCTGCCGCCGGTTGATGCCGTGCCGGAGGTGTAAACCGGGGCATCACCGAAAGCAGCTGCAGGCAGCGCAGAGGACGTGATCGCCCCACCCGCGAACGGACTGGCCGCCTCGGTTATTAGTACGGTGCCGCCGTTGTCCTGCGCAACCAGGCCGGAGCCAGTGAGTCCCTCGGTGATAGCCGCCAGCAGTCCCGACATCGAGACATAGTTAGCCACCAGCGACACCGGGTAGGTAACCCCCTGCCAGGTGATCGTGAACGTGCTGGAGCTGGTCGAAAAATCGTAGGTGGTTGGGGCCGCACTGGCCTGGACTTTTGCCGCACTCCCCCCGGTGCCGGGCACTGCAGCCTGGCCGGGGGTATATGACGCGATAAACAGATCGTAATCGACAGAGTTAAACCCCAGCGTCACCGGCATTCCAACCACCGGCGCGATCTCCGTCAGCAGCGGGCTTGCGATAACGCTGTATCCAGCCGCCGTGGTGATCTGGTAGTTCGCCGGGGCTTTCAGTTCGACCACGGCGCCAGCGACCCAACTGGGCGGCAGTGCGTTATCGTTCTCGTCATTATCATCATCATCATCCGTATCCAGCCCCGTAAACGTTACGCTCGAACCGGATACGGTCATGCTGTCTGCGATAATGTCGTCTGCGTCCGGCGACGTCTGGGCCATGTCCAGCCCGGTGCCGGATGACGTCCCGCCCACTTCGGTGGAGTTGACCCAGTTTTCGCTGCGCTCATCGCCGGAAACGTCCGCGCCTGGCGGAAAATAGGTGATGTTGAAACCCGGCAGCGTTGAAGCTGGCGTACTGCCAACCCGGATATCGCCATTGGTATAAATCAGTTCACCGACTCCGAGGCATAGCAGCATCTGGACGCGTATTTTCGTAGGATCGGCGGCATCGAACCGGGTAACCGGCTGCACCACATAATCTGGGTAGATACGCACCCGGCCAAACACCTCACGAATGGCATCACCGAGTTTTGCGGTGTTGGCCCGCGCCGGGTTCAGGTCGAGACTCCGCCCTGTGGATGAGGTATAGCCGCCCGTATCAATGGTGCTCATCAAAACAAGCGAATAGGCTGCAGCGGCAACGGAGATACCGATACCGATCCACGCGATTGTGGCGGCCTCCAGCCCGAATGGAACCGGATAAAGCCTGACATCACTATCAGGGCGAATCACGCAGGTGGCCCACTCACCTGGAGGAATTAACAGCCCCTCAACCTCAACGGTAAGCGGTGGGACATCCCGATCCTCGTAGCCTTCAACATTTGCCACCAGCCAGCTGCGAATACTGGTTACACCATGCTCATGCGTTTCGAGTGGTTCACCGGGAAGCCGGGACGGGTAAAAACGAATGGTCATTGCCAGAACTCCACTTTGACAAATCGCCGCTTAAACCGCGGCAACGGCAGAAAGGTGACGTTCGTACCCGGGTTGCATTCCGCCACATGCAACAGACCATCGATACTGACCACGATCCCTACGTGGGTGACAGTCGACCCGGAATAACAGGCCACCCCGGCCCCTTCGCAGGGTTCGCAGCGCTCAAGGGTAAGCATCATCCGGCGTGCTTCCCGGTCGAGGCCGCCGTCGTCTTTGGTTATCCCTGCAAAATCGGGCCAGACGGGTAAATTCAGATCGCGGCGTATCTCGTTCACAATGCCGAAGCAGTCAAGTAGCGGGTAGGCTCTGCCGCCCTTCTGCCATTTAACAGAACGGTATTTATCAGGGTTGAACATTGGGATTCCTTAGCTGATATAACGCAGTCCGGGGAATACAGGGAGCGTGTAGCGGTAACGCGGCCAGGCGGTATCGAGGATGTTCATGTAACCCGCAGTGATCTGCACCTCTGTCGCCGTCCAGGAGCCCGACTTGATTTTCAGCGTATACGGCACTTCCGCAGGGGCCGCTAAATCCGTGGAGATATAACGCCGGTACGTCAGAAATGCAGACAGACGGTTAGCCAGCGCATTGCGGATCGCCGTGGACACAACACCATCGATATTGCACAAGGCAAATTTGAGGTCCTGCGTGCCGTCCGCATTGCGCGCCGGCAGCGCAATGTCTATCGCACAGGCTGAAAACGTTACGGTATCGCCGTTCTCCGTCGTTGCTGTGATGTTCTCGTAACCCTGGCACAGATAATGGACGTCAGAACCAATTGTGATCTGCAGCGTTTCAATGATCAGCTCCGGGCCGCTGCTGGCGTAAAGGCGTTTAATCTGAGTCATGCTTAGGCCACTCCTTATTCAGCGCAATATCCAGCAGTGAGCTGCCGACGATCCATTCCGGGTAATTACCCCATGGGGCAGGAGCAAGGGGGCGTTCCCATAATTCAAGCGTCGCCGTGTACTTCCAGTAAATCGGGGCCACTAGCACCGGTCCCTGATAAATATCTGTGAAGCGGCATTTGTAAAACTTAATGCCCACCGGCGTCTGCAGCTTCATCATGAACCACGCTGCCCCGTCAGATAACGCATCACGGAACCAGGACTCAAACGCCAGGCCCTGCGCATCGGTTTCCATAAACCAGGTGATGCTGGCCTGCGTCGGCGTGGACGTAAAAGCTCGCCTTTGCCTCGCGCGACCGGTGGTTAACTGGGTTCGTTTTAACGGGCTCACAGGCTGAAATCCGTATCCTTCCTGTAATGGCATAGGGAGGCTGTCATGCGGGTAGTAGATATCAGTCATCACTCTAACCCTCTGCCTGGATATTTACTGCGCATTGCCTTACCAACTTTCCCATCCCCTTTCAACACTTGCGATGCAACCTGATTAATCGCATCTGTTGTCGCCCGCTTCTGCGTTTGAGCCATGGAGAGAGTCATCTGATCAGGTGTCACACCTGGCGGCGTATGGAAATGCTGCTCAATGGGAGCATGGATGGTGGTCTTGCTGCTGTTGTCGCTGTTAACGTTCTGGACACCGGTACCGAACCCCGGTTTGCTTAGCGTCGCGTCCAGCCCATTTTTGCGCAGGTTCTCCAGTGTTGAGTCCAGCTTTGCGGATGTGTCAGCGGTCATAACTCTTTCGCCTTTTTCCAGCAACCATGTGCCAGTCGATGGGATAGAGTCGATACCGTTGTGAGCCATGCCAGTTAGTCCACCTCCAGCAGTCATGGCTGCAGAACTTACAGCTACTGATGCTATAAGGGGGGTGGTTGCTGCCAAAGCTGCCGCCATAGCCGCTGGGGCCATAGCCCATCCTGTAACAGGTATTGCTGCCGCTGATGCGTACGCATTAATTCCTGCTATTTGCGACATGGCCGTAGCTTGTCCAACCATAGACGCAGCGGCACCAGCAGCGACCGTTTTTCCTACAAGCAATTGAACCGCCTGGTATACCAGCCATTGAGCAGCCATCTTGGTCAAAGCATCAATTACCGCCTGCCCCATCCCTACCGCCATATTTTTAAATCCATCGCTTAGGCTTTCGGTTCCTTGCAACATCGCAGACAAGTTTGAGGAGATTGCTGTTTCAGTTGAACTGAATATTGAAGTTGTCGCCGCGGTCACTGATTCGTAGAGCGTGGGCACGCTGTTAAGGTATGACTGCATTCCGTTTTGGACGCCAAGCTGCCAATTGCTATTGAGTTGATCTATCTGAGTGTAATAAGCGTGTTGCATGGCAAGTCGCTGATCTAGCGCTTGCTGCAAAGCAGCCGTCTCCTGGTCGTACAGATTTTGCGAGATCTGCCCTGTAGTGCGCTGATTGGTCAGCTCAACACGCTTTTTCTGATACTCGGTGACAATCTTCGTTAGTTCCTGTTGGCGCTTTTGCTCCTGTGACAAGATTGTGTTGTTGTTGAGGTCATTTTGTAAAGTCGTCGCATCTGTCTGTAGTCCAGATGTCAGCGTATTCTTGAAAGCTGTTAATTTATCGGCATCCTTGCGAAGCGCTATTTCCTTTTCTAAGCCTGCATTTTTCTGTAATTGCGCTGTAATTTCGTTCTGATTTGCGAGCAATGATTTTTGATCGGCGGTCAGGGTCTTCTTGCTTTTTATGTCGGCGAGTTGTTGCTCCCATTTGATAAGCGCTTGTTGAGCAACTCCAGTCTTCTCTGTTATATCGAACTGAGAAGTTAACGCAGCATATTGCTGATTAAGCTGGTCGAGCATGCGGGTACCAGCATCTTCGGTGTACGCCTTACCCTTCGGTGTTTTTGGTTTTTTAGGGTCTTTGTATCTATCGTTTATATCTTTTCGATACTTAGCCTCATCCTCAGCGCTTATTACCCTACCCGCAGCCCTGGCGTCTACAAGCTCTCTTTCAAGTTCAGCTAGCTCCTTAATGCGTTTTTCTCTGTTTGAAGCTAGACGATCAGCCCGGGCATTGATCTTTATCTGCGCTTCAATACCTTTTTGCTGCCTCTGATTGCCTGCGTCATAGAGACCGTTAATGACGTCCTGAGCTGTTTTCTCTGACTGCAATGAAGATAATCGCGCTTTGGCGGCATCTACCCCCTTTTGCATCATAGAAAGGTCGCTAGACTTCCATGCGCCATATGGCCCGGCATATTTTGATTGTCCGGCACTTAAATCAGAAAGTGACTTTTGCGCTCTGCCTAGCTCTTCCTGAGCTTCAGCTATTTTTTGATCTATAGATTTTTCACGACCTATATCAAGCATGGCATCCCAGGCACCTTTCGCTGCATCTCCCAGCCATTTCCATGCCTGTTCCAGTGAACCTAGATTCCCCTGAATCTGGTCAGCACGTTGCTTCATAGCTGCAGCATAGGATTCAGTCGCCAGTCGAGCCGCTTCCTGCTGATTACCCTCATCCTGCAAAGCTTTAATCTGGTTATAGGTCGCCAGAGTAAGGAAGTGGTACTTGTCGTTCAATTCGCCGATAGCCGCCACCGGGTTTTTAGCGATTTTCTCAAAGTCCGACACCATACTGTCGATAGACTCACCGGTGGCATCATTCATGGACACAACAGCTTCCGTGACTGACTTCATCGAGTCTTTTGCAATTTTACCGCCAGAGACAACACGGTTTAGTACCTGGGCAGCAGCCCCTGTAGTATTTCCAGTATTGTCGGCGACGGATTTTGCCATATCAGCTAATTGCCCGGTCGTCACCCCGGCCAGATTCCCGGTCATAACAAGGGACTTATTGAACTCCTGCTGCTCCTGGCTGCCTTTGTACCATGCGTATGCAAGGGTGCCGACGACCGCAATAAGCGCGCCGATCCCGATAGTCATGGGATTCAGGAATCCAGTGAGCTTTTTGGCATTCTCTGCATTTTCAGACAATGAGTTAGCGTTATCTGACAGGGAATCGCTTGATTCATCGGCGGCATCTCCGGCCCCCAGCAACTGCTGTTTTATGATCTCGAACAGATTACCCCAACCGCCAAACGAATCAGCGATCTGCGAACCTTGTTGCATGAAGATAGTGAACAAAGGCATACCACCAGCCAGGCCAACAGCAATATCATTCAACTGCGCGGGGAGTAAACGCATGGCATTTTTATACTGCCCTGCCGAGATGGCCCCATACCGCATTTCATTGCTGACCTGATTGAGCCCTTTCTCCGTCAAATCCAGCTTATTTGAAAGCTCTGCGTGGTATTCAGGCGTAAGCAGCCCGGCATCTTTGGCTGCCGACAGTTCAGCTCGCTGTTTCTTGATTTTATCTAACGCAGCTGAGAAAGGGTCAAGTTGGCCAACTAATCGCTGCAACGAAGCACGCTGCTCTTCCTGAGCCTTTACTGCCTCACGTTCTGCTTGCGCTTCTCCGTTCAGCTCACGGCGGGCTTCGGCAATTTTGGCGCTGTAGGCATCATACTGCTGGATACTAAGCGCACCACTATACGTATATTCGAAAATTTGCCGTTGCTGCTCGTCAAGGGCCTGTAATGCGTGGGTGACGGGATCAAGGCGAGCCTGTAATTGTGTGAGAATTCGCTCCTGCTGCGCCTGTTGCGCTGCTGAATCCTGAGCCGCTTTCGCAGCTTCTCTCTGGGCCTGCGTATACCCAGTCAATTCATCCTGAGCAGACTGAAGACGATTGCGAGTTTGATCAATGATGGAACTGTAGTGGCTGAATTCCTCAGCCCCCAACACACCAGATAGATTTGCCTTTTTCAGCCGCTCCATTGCTTTATCGAGCTCATCAAACGCCTTTGACGTAGGGTCAAGCTTATCCAGTAATTTTTCTATTTCTTCCCGCTGCGACCTTGTTGACTTCGCATTTTCGATGGCGTGCTTTGGTCCGACCTTAAGATGGGAGTTCAGGTCTTTAGTAGCTGCGGAAAGATTATCCGTTGCGAACTCAGCTTTTTCACCCTCTGCCGTCATTTTGTTTAGAGCACTGGCTAAACTATCCGCGTTCTTTTCTGCTCCGGTGCTATCGAGAATAATAGCAAGGCGGGATGTTTGTTCTGTCATTTACCTTTCTCCGGGCAATAAAAAACCCGCAAATCAAGCGGGTAAGGAATGTTTAAACAATGATAAAAAATCCCACCGGAGTGGGTTCTCTTGTTACAAAGACGTTTTCATGTTCATAGTTGGATTTAGAGGGGATTTGGTATACGCATAATTAACGACCACACCATCCTTCAAAAGGATATCAAGCGTTGTCATTTCAGCGCTTGATGTTGTTTTCATGGTAAACGCCTGGGCTGAAGCTGACACCGCATTGTGTGTGTAAATCCACTTGGCCTCAGTCGCACTGATGACTGCCTTAGAAAAAGGCTGTCCAAACATACCGATCAACTCAGCCTCAGTTGTTTTACCCTTAACAATCCGGTTCACATTTTCAACAGCTATTTGAGACCCACTTTCATATTGGTTTGTATAGGTGCACCCAAGCATTACCAGACAAAGCAAAGGAACTAATATAGCAAAATTATTCATTATAGCCCCCTCTATTAATAATAACTAATATCAACCCACACACCCTGTGGACGTAAGGAGACGGTTACGCCTAGATATCTGGCAATATCATCAAGGATATCTGATATCACCTCAAACTCATCAATCGATTTCCATCTTCCATAATTTTCGAAAATAACGGCATTCGCAGAATCTAATCTTTCAATGTAGGGAATAAGCCATGAGAACTCAGACATGTCATCCTCATTTCCATCCTTGTAATTAACACCTTTTGCTGCAGTATCCCCTAAAAAATATGCTGCAAGTTTCAAAGTCATTTCAATCTCCGAATAAACTTCATTTAATGTTTTGTCTACGCTTTGATGAAACTGATAGTTAAATATAGAATCCTTTGCTTTATCATATAGTTTAGAAGCCTGTCTGAAAAAAGACGCTTTGAACATCTTGCTCTGATCTTCACCAATATGCGCGCTCAATCTAGTTGCGCAATATTCCTCCATCACAGATAACCAACACTCCCCTCTCAATTGCTCATGGATGTTTTTATAGCGGTAACTCATCATCCGCCCCGGAAAACATTTGTTTAAGGCATTGCTATTTGAGACATGAGCGCATTCATGCGAAATGATTCCAATAGCAGTTAGCCACTCCGGCGAATTGACTGGAGATACAATACCCTCAATGTGAAGAGCATTAAAAACGATATGGCATCTAGGCTCACCATTACGCATAACTCGAACAACCATAGCGACACCTACAACATCGCCATCAGATGGAGTTAATGTATTAGAAGTCTCAATCCCTCTGTCAACTGAGTCTAATGCATATTGATAATCATAATTTATTGAAATTCCAACTAAGGATGTAAGATCGATATACTTGCAGAGTATTTTAATGAATTGGCTTACAGCATTTCCAACTTCCTTTGCCGTTTCTTCATCTTTGTAACCACCAAGGCTAATGCCAAAATTGACATTTCCGATATCTTCGCTCAAAGCCCTATCCCCATCATTAATATTTGCACACAGGTTAGCACAAGAAAAGATGTAGACAATGATATGACTACTTCACTTTTGCCTGTCTTTTCTGCTCTTCTGCCCACTCATCTCTCCAGGCATCATCGAGGGCCAGTATCGCTGCGTCAAATTCAATGCGGTCGATCAGGATGGTGCGCGATGCCAGGTAAAGCTCGATATCATTCAGGGACAGAGGGAGCGGCACTCCGGCCATGCCGGCATACTTTCTGCCGCGCGATATCATGGCGTAAGCGTTGAGGATCTCCCCAGTGACTGCATCGATTTCAGGCTCTGGAATGGGCGGGAGATTTAGCTTCTCCCTGCGCCACTTTGCTTTCTCGCCCTGTTCGCCCCCGAACTCCTTAAGCCACATCTGCGCCTCTAAGGCTTTTTTACGGTTTCCTGAGTCTGCTGCTCTTTACCCTGAGCAATTTTCGCTGCCTCAGCCAGTATCAGCCAGTACAGCTCCGGGTGCTGTTTCAGCATGGCGATCCCGACTTCCGGCGTGTAGTCGATGGCAACTTCTACGCCATCTACCAACTGGCCCACACCTTCCCAACCCTTCAACAGAAACCGCGCGACATTATCGATCAGCAAGTCATCAACAGAGTCGATATCGCCCACTCTGGAGAGATTGAATTCTTTGGTGCCTACCTTATAACCTGCGTCCATCTTATCGATGTGGCGGCGCACCAGCGCGTTACGGGAGCGATATTGTGGATTCTCGCTGCTGGCCACCAGCAGGCGAAGTTTGAAAAGCGATTCCTCTTCCGGAGTGTATTCTTCATTGCTGTTTTCTGGCTTTTGATAAGGTGAAAACCAGCGCTCGCCATTTAAATCAATTTTTGGGGTAACAATCAGCATAATAACTCCATAGTGAAGCCCGATCCGCGATGCTCAGCAGAACGGGCCTGGTAAATTAAGGCGCGGTAACGGTGATTTCAGTCGTTGCCGTAAAGGTGCGGGCCTTACCGGTGATGGTTGCAGTACCGGCTGCGTTACGCGTGACCTTCGCTGTTTTCTGTCCGGTAGAAACCACGCTGGCGATAGTCGGATCCGATGACGTCCACTCGACGGTATCACTTGAATCAGCTGGGGTAAGCGTGGCGGTTAACGTCACCGTAGAACCCACGGCCCCAGTTGAAGTGCCCGGCGCAACGCTGATCGCCGTCGCCGGCACTTTGGGGACGCGGGTGATAGTTGGCGGCGTATTGGCCGCGGTGATATCCAGCTGAACTTGAACAATGTCAGTGCTCCCAGCATCAGGCCAGTCGCCGGAAATCTGCACTTCCGGGAAATAGAAGGTATATGCACCTTCAGCATTCTCCAGCGTAAAGCTAAACGGCACCGTTTCGCCGGTGAACGTTTTCTTATAGAGCTCCCACGCAGCTTTTGACCAAGAAAGCGTGATCTGCCCGGACGGCGTAAATGTTGTCGGAATATTCGCGCCGGCGAACGCCGAGCCGGTACCGATGCAGCGCTGAGTCTGCATATTGTTGTCGAACTGGATGTTGAAGGTATCGACACAGAAACCATTACCACCAGCTACACCATTCAGGCTGAGGGCTGTTACCTCTTTGAACGAATAGCGCAACGCCCCGGCATTATCGACCGGCGCGCTAAAGAAGCTGGTATCGTCACCTTTCGTTTCCCAGTCCAGGCCAGCAAACGTGACCGTAGCAGTGATGTCACCATCATTCGGGATTTCGATCTGCAGGGTTGCCACCTGACAGCCGCGGGCGATCTGGGCGATACCCACATCCTCGGCATAGGAAGCCACGGAGAACGTAATGCGACCATTACCCATCGTCAGCACGTTATTTACCCATTCGGTACCGAAACAGCTGGCAAGAAAATCGTCATGCTGATTCCAGCGAAACCGTGTGCCGACATCGCCGCCGACATCCACTGTGCCACGTGAAACGCCCTGCGCCATGCGGTCACCAGCGATTTCGTCATTGTCGTTGGTGTTCTGCGTTGGTTTCAGACCAAATGAAGAACGACGCAGCAGGTTCCACGCCCCTGCTGTAGGCGTGATTCCTGGCGTTGTTTCGCGAATAAACGCGGCTACTACTTTTGCACCTGAGCTCACAGGAGCCTCCTGTTTTTTGTGCGCTACAGAGCGCGATAAGGAATTTGAAGATTGAGCTGTAACCAGCCATCGGTCTCACCCGCCGGCACAGCAGAAACAGCGAAATAACTCAGCTTTCCATCGTCCCTGAACTCAAATAACTCCGTTAGCTGATCGGCCGTTCGGGAGATAAGCAACGTCCCGGAGCCGACCGGAACAAACAGCTGAATGATGAGTAAGCCCGTCCTGTGGACGACCGGCCCATCCCCGATCTCGGTTGCGCCAGCCTGTCCTGCAATGTTGGTGAGGCGGGCCCAGATATCGCGGTTGCTGGGGTCAAATACCGGACCATTGGGATAATCCACCGCATCAGAGGCAATAGCGGTCTGTGCCGCCATTCGGGAAATGACAGCGTTTCTGATTTCTGTAAGGGTCATTTGTAGGCCTGAATCACACCATTAAACGAGACGGCATAGACGCCTGTTGGCGCCTGCGTTGAGTGACCATTCTCCAGAGGCACGGAGTAAGGCAGGTTCGACTGAATGTAAATCACCGAGTAGGCTGGCGCCTGGTCAATGATATTTTTGCCATTAAGAAATGTCATTGTCCCACGCGGATCCGGCTCGGTCGGGACGGAGTGATCGGGTTCGCCGATGCTGACAAAATGCGATGCCCTGAAGGTTCCTGCGCGATACTCAGCCGGCCGCCTGATATCCATGCTGTCATTAACACGGACTTTCTTCCTGAGCCTTCCCGTTTTGGTCAGGTTAGCAGGATCGGCATAAAGAGATTCGTTCCATTCCCCAACAGCTTTGTTGTATTGAACCGCGGTCGCGTTGATGGCCCACAGCTCCGGGTTTCCTACTGGCGACCGTTGAACAATTTCATTCAGCAGTTGAATGGCGATTGTCCGCTGGCGTAGTTTGACATCTTCGGCCACCAGCCCGACGAATGCTGCCGGGTCAATGTTCCAGCCCTTGGCCATATCACACCCTCCGCAGTTGAATCGAGTACGCAGCGCCAGCAGAGTCGGCAGAAGCGGTTATGATCTCGTAACGCTGAAGCTCACCCGTAATAGAATCCGGTGCGGTGATGATATGCCCGACGGCCGGCTTATCAGTCACCTCGTTAACCAGGGCGGTTAGCTTCACATCACCATGCAGAATATTAACGCCATCGATACGGCGGAGTTTATAGCGCGCCAGCACTCCACGCCCCGAGTAAGTCACCTGTGTTTCAGTGCCGGTTTCCGTCACCGGGTCCCAGGCACCTCGAACGGTGTATGACCCAGTGAAATCCTTAACGGCATCCTGCAGGTCTGTATCGAAGGCTGCGGCGACCTCGGTCTGCAACTCGTCACGAATGCCCATATCACCCCCTCACCAGCCGCACCTGTGACTGACTAGCGCCATAGGGCTTAAGCATGGCCAGCGCCAGCTGCAGGTCCGAATCAAGCAATGCCGAACTGTTGGTACCGAGTTCTGCGAAGGTCTTTGAAACGCTGACATCATCGGCATCTACCGTCTTACTCAGCAACACACCAGAATCGGTTTTCTGCTGATAAAGGCCACCATTCGAGGCCGCTAGCGCTGCATAGGCGCCAGCCTGCTTCACATCGTCAGGAATGATGATTTCGTGAGTTGCCTTATCGCACGGCATTTTCAGGTTAAGTCCATTCATCCAGGTATTAGCCATCAGCACAGATTTGGCTTTTTTGCTTTCATCTGTCCAGGTGGCACCGAGAATCGAATTGACGTCTTCAACGGTGATGAAAGTGATCATGCATCACTCCATTTCTTTCCAGCCGTGCGCCTTCCAGTTCTCCACTTCATCAGGGTGAACGTTGGCGGTATTGGGCGCACCCGGGAATGCCGGGAAATCGGTAACCATCGCCACCAGCTGCGATGTGGTCGATACGGGTTCGTTGTTATCCGCCTGCGTAGACGCAGTTTGCTCAGCAGCTCGTTGGGCGCGCTGCTCTTTTGTTAATCCGGCCATTAGCCCTCCACTAAAAAAAGGGGCCGAAGCCCCTGTTTATCAGCCCAGCAACAACGCTGAGTGCGCCGACTTAACTGCCGCTACGCCCCAGGACAAACCGACTTCGTAACGCACCTGGCGATACTGGCGGTACAGTGCTACCTGGTAAGTGATGCCAGATACGGGGTCAGTAACGTTCATCACATCATCCGCAGTATCGCCGCCCTGCGGCATTGCCGGGGTTCGGGATGCAAGCAGGAATGCATTGCGATCAAACGCCATGTTTGCGGTGTAGGCGCCACCAGCGGTAATAGCGGTGTTGTCGGCCAGTGCCTGACGTAAGCCAGGAGCAGCCAGGGTGATTGCTGTGGCCGTCGCAGCAGCAACAAGGTATTTATTGCTGTCCCCGTCAAACGTCACGATGTCGCCCGCTGCAAAAGCACCTGTGCCGGTATCAATGGCAATCAGAATATCGCCTTCAGCTTTTGCTCCATTCACCAGGTAGCCGGCAGCCGGAGATGCAGCGCGTTTCTTAACATGCGCGGATTCGTGGATGTTGAATCCTTCCAGTCGCCCCACGATACCTTCGCGCAGAAGCGCATCAGTACCAGACTCGTTTACTTTGAACAGAACAGACTGTTTACCGCGGAGGTTTGCGATAGCCGAAGAACCGAGAACCATCTGCAGATCAGTTGTCGGCGAACCGTTGTCAGAGAGAACCTGGCGCGCATTTGCCGCATCCGACAAATCACCTGCAATACCGAAAGGAGCGGTGCCGGCCGTACCAACAGCACGAGAGGATGCGAAATACAGAGCCGCGAGATCTGCATCCATCTCATTAGCCAGCGCGCGAAAAGCCTGCTTAAACTGATCAGCAAGAATGGTGTTGTATGTCCCTGCGGGCCCCAGCGCCAGTTGTTCCTCACCGTTCCATTTGACCGGGGCCATTTTTGATTTGGTGATTTTGACATCAACGGTGCCGATCGTCTGGTCGCCGTCATTTGGCGCAGTAGCCCCCGGGGTAATATCAACAGTGGTTGCCGGTGGCGCAACCGGCGCAGTAACAGTCTGGTCCTTCGCCGCCGCATCAGCTTTAGCATTGCGCGATACAGCCGGGATAAAACCGACCTGTTCGCGAGATACGGTATCCAGAGCCGTGAAGATAGTCGGGATCAACCCGGTAAGCGTATTAGCCATGTGTATAGATTCCTTTGAGATTAAAATATAGGGTTGGTTGAGCTATCCAGCTCCGGCACCAGCAGCCATCCGGCGGCTGGCAAAAAATTAATCGACGATGGTGATACCGTCTTTGAGAGTTGATTGCTGATCTGTCGGACTCAAACTGGTAAACGCATCGCGTTTCATCGTTTTCTGCCCGAGTGAATGCTGAGACTGCCGTGAGCCGCCTCCCTGGTTGCCGCTGGCCTTCAGAATGTGGTCTTTCTGTGGGTACTGCTCCACCAGGAACTCCAGCGCCTCATCAAAGGCCGCCAGTTCGCCCGGCTTCGAGCGGGAGTAAATTTTGTTGCCAGAGCCATCATAGGCAACGACTTTGCCGTCCTCGACTTTGAAGGACTGACCGAACCGCGCCTGAAGCATATCTGCCGGAATTGCTACTTTATCTGCGATGAATTTCGAGCCAGAGAACCGGCCGCCGATCATTTCCTGATAAAGCTGGCCTTCAAGGGTCGTCGCACGCTGAGTAGCTTCATCAAGCTGGGCCTGGAATGATTTGGTGATATCCGCTTTAACCTGATCAACGGCGCCTGCGTCGATCAGTTTTTTCTGGTCGATTTTAGTCATCATCTCCAGCGCTTCGAGCGCCTTTGCCGGATCGCCGATTTTGGCAAACTTAGCCAGACCGGCTTCAGCGGCTTCTTTGGCTTCACGATGAGATTTTGCCTCGCCATTCAGAGAGGAGATTTTCCCAACGGCCTGCACAGCATCAAAACCAACTTCCTGGCCGTCATCGTGGACGTAGACGGGTAAACCGCTGGAATCGACTTCTGCATAGCTTTTGCCGTTAACTTCGACTGTTTTCAGTTTCATGTGGTTACCTTTTCGGGGTCATCCGACCGTTGCACCGCTCACCATCCGGATCACGGCAATAAAAAAGGCCGCCCGGAGGCAGCCTGATTGAAGACTTAAAAAGCTTTAAAATCTGGCGTTACTGAACGCCTGAGCATCCAGGTTACGCAGTTGCTCCAGAGTCAGCCATTCGCCCTTGTCGTTGTAGAAATCATCGGGCGACATGCCGCCGTCACGAATCAGCCGGGCCCGGGTTACGCCAACGATCTGGGACTGTCGCGTGAAAGACTGGCGCGAGAACCAGCCCTGATAATCGGTATCCGAAGGCACCTGCCCGTCCATGCTGGCACGTGAGCTATCTGATATTTGCCCAACAGCAATACCCAGCTCATCAGACGATTTCAGGATGTAGGTTTCGACGCTGCGACAGCAGAAATGGATTTTCCCGGGTCCCTGCAGATACGGCACCTTATGGCCGATCGGCTTGTTATCGAGTGTGTACTTGAGGCGGTCGCGAATCCGACAGTCTTTTGATGTACGGTTATCCAAAGTGGATAACCACTGCTTACCCTTCAAAATGTCATCGTTCGCATCTGCAAAGCTTTTCCTGGCCGTAGAAGCAAGATGCCCCACAGCCGTTTTTGCAATACTGCCGGCATTAGTTCGGCTCATCTGCAGTGCGCCATCCTGATAACCACGGTTAGCATGACCACGGACCTTTCTGGCGATTTGCTCATGCGTATCGCCCAGGAGAAAACCCTGCCGCACTGTATTGGAAATTCTTGCCATCCTGTCAGCTTCAAGGTTATCTGCCCACTCCGAAAGCAGGCGCCCCTGAAATGGCTGTGCCATCGCAGTTGCGTAAACGGCATCCGGTGAAATGCCCACCAGCGGGTGAAGCGATAGCACATCATCGGGGATCGCAAACTGGAACAGGCTCAGCTGAAAGCCTGTTTCGTGCTGAGCGAGTTGCAGCAGCTCATCAGATAGTCCCGCGTACATTGACTGCACAGCCTCGCGATTGAGAGCTCTGACACTAACGAGCAGCGCTTCCAGTCGCGACACGGTAAAGCTGTCAGCATCCAGGCTATCCATCGCTACCAGCAATCTGGCTGTCAGTTCCGCATCGCTGTCATTCAAGATTTTTATCATCCTGTTTGCAACGCTGGTGCTGTACCGCGCTATCCATATCGCATGCGCTATCGATTCATCCTGAAGCTTGTCATTCGCCGTTGCCATTTGCACCACCCGGGTTACTCAGTCCGCCGGCCAGCGTGACCTGCTGATTTCGCAGCTCGTCGATTACCTCTTCGGGCTTCGCATCCGGATCGATAAATTTGAGGGCCTGCAAAACGCGAACAGCATCGACCTGACGTATATCACCACCCTGACGGAGCGACTGAACAGCTGTTGCAGCTGCGGCATCAAACGTCTGGGCTGAAACATCCAGTTCGGTGCGTACATCGACATTGCCACCTTCTTTCTCGCCCAGCCATTCCGCCATAATCTGCAGGATATTATCGAGCGCATCCTCAAGCGAGCTTGCCATGGTGTAGAGAGGTGAATTCTCCTGCATCCGCTCTTCGTGAGTCTGGTCTAAGGATTTAGTCGATGTGTTTTCCGCGCGCAGCAGTTTTGCGCCGGCCTGACGCATCTGGTTTTCCAGATCCTCAAGGGAAATCTTACCGGCTTCAATCGCAGCCCCGGTATGCTCAACATATTCCAGTCCCTGCCGCTGGCGGTCATCGAAACGAGTCGCAGAGGAAGAACCTATCGTCAACGTTTCGCCATCGGCCAGACCGTAAGCCACCAGCAACGGCACGCGAGCGACATGCAGGATGTTGTCCTGTTCACTCTGACTCTGCCAGTGCTTGATATTCAGTAAGGCGAGATTAAGCAGTGGCGGTGAACCGCGCATAAAGCCTGTGCGTTTTGTGTAAAGCGTCACCAGGGGAATATCATCGCGACTGGTTTCCCACTCGTCGTGAATCTGCCACTGGCTTTCGCCGTTATCACCTTTATTTCGGCGATAAATTTCAACCTTACCCGGCATGATATGGCGTATTTGCTCAACTTTCGTTTGCCCGTAATCGTCGCCATCAATAATGATGACCTCTCTGATACGCAGATCGGTCAGCATCACTTTCCCTTTAACCACTTTCGATTTCCAGCCGATGACCTGGCGAGGATTTAACATCGTGGCATACGGGCGGGATCCCGCGGCTTTTTCGTCGGCTTTAGTTTTTACTGCCTCCCGGTCAATTTTCGGGAAATCCACCAGCGCATGTACCAGGCCATACTGGAATCCGATACTGAAAAATTGCTGCGCCCAGACATCGAGCCGGTTTCCTTCCATATCAATATCCGGCGACAGCTCCCGTATTTGTTCAGGAGAATCCTCACTCAATACCGTCGGCTCAGCAAACACTCGCCCGATGTTTTGTTTAATAGCCTCTTCATAGGCAGGGAGTAACGTTGCCGAAGCCAAACGCTCCTTATAACTTTCAGGATCTTCGTTCGGCCACTTAGGGAGATACTTCTTGCCCTGCCGGCGCATTTCCAGCGTGCCGCCCATCAGTGCATCATTAATATCCCATGCTTCAACCATGTCGTTATAGTCGAGGTTGGGCGTTGAAATATCAGGCATGGTTTTACATCCGCAGTTGGGTGACTTTTCCAGTCGGTTTGATAATCGGAAATTGCTTCACAATGAAATACCCACCGGCATCGTTGGGGTGATCGTTATCCGCCGTTTTATCCGGCTCACCGTTTTCGCCCCAAACCTGTTGCTCAAGCGATTCTGTGTACACCGGGCACCGCTTTACATTCACTTTGTAGCGACGTTCACCGTTACCATTGCAGAACATGGCATTCATCGCGTTGATGCGGTCTTTCACTGGCGGGTTTGATGCATTAACAACCACATTGAAGCCGGCCTGCTTAAGCTGAGCGATATCAGTGGCGCTGGCATTGCTGGATTTACGGGAATCGCCGGAAGCGTCCGGGTAAATATAGATTTCCCGCACCTTGCGATAATCGTTGCCGTCGTACAGCCAGAACCGTTCTTTGATGATGCGGATCATGTCAGGGGTGTCGTAAGCCTTCACAATTTCATTCACCGCAAACGGAAGCCCCAGACGTAACACATGAACAACCCCGGCCATCTTCCCGACGTTGAAATCCATACCGATATACAGCGGCTCACCGGGTTGTTCTTCCTCCCGGCAGTTATTCAGCTTACGGTCAAACTGATGGTAAATCGTCCCGCTGGTCAGATTGGTGAACTGGCCACGGAGATAAGCCTTGATCAGCTCCGGCGGGTATGACTCCATCAGCGACGGGATATAGTCCGGCGGCAGATTCTTTTCGTTGTCGAACGTCGAGGCCTGCACCAGGCCGTAGAGCGTTGAGAGCGAAGGCTTATCGCGTACAGCCTTTGCGAACTGCTGATAAACGAATTTAAACCCTTCCGGCGTCGTGGTGACGTCGATCCCGTTACGAAGACCGGCCACGTTGTAACGCATACGAGCAATGATTTTTCGCCAGGCTAACTGCGCCTTCTTGGCGGGCATTACGTCCAGCTCATCAATCAGCGCATTACCGATTTTAAAACCAACGATGGTTTGCGGTTTCTCCATCGAGCGGCAAATCGTCGTTCCTCGGTACTGGCGCCCGGCGTAGAAGTGAACCTCTTTGTTTCCCTCGTTGATTTTGACATTCAGCCCCCAGTCGTGGGCCACCTCCTCAACAGTGGGATAAAAGATGTCACGGATCTGCGGATACGTTGGCGCAAAGTAACCCTGGTTGATTTTGGGGTGTTCCCACATCCCTTTGCAGATACCACCGCAGCCGACCCACGTCTTGCCAGAACCGAAGCCGGCGACATAGGCCTTAAATTTGTACTGCATCGCAAGGAATTTGGCCTGAGGGATGTTAAGCGTCGGTGCTATCGCCATCCTCTTCCCTCACTCGTGCGTCGACTACGTTGATATTGATCGCAACTGGCGTTGGTTCGTCATCCTCCGGGTCAGCAGCCAGCTCTTTGCGTAATTTTTCGACCTCCAGTTGCCGGCGCTCAATTTCTATCTGCTGTAGACGCTGGGCGAACTCGCTATCAGCCAGGCCGAGCCGTTTCATCACCGCCTCGTACATTCGCTCGCGGCTAATAGCGGTTATCTCAACGCCATTCTTCCCGAGCTTAACGCCGGAATAGGCAAGCGCAGCATCAGGCGCCAGCTTGCGTGTATCAGTGAAGAAAGGCTGGCCGATGCCATCACCATTACAGCGAGGGCATTCCGGGTTAGGTGCGCTGGTGTGGTCGTAGCCGTATCCGCCATCATCCAAAGGTTCTCGACGTTTACGTTCAAGCGCTTCGAGCCGCTTCTCTTCGTACTCAACAGCATCACGCCATTGGTACTGGTGACCGAAGCCCCAGCAATAGCGGCAACTCCCGCGGCGATACTGTGATAGCTGGTTGGCGTCGAAGGTGGCCAGGCGCCACATCTGCTCAAGCACTTCATCAGCACTTCCAAGCGTGCGCACAATGGATGCTTTCTGCTGCTGCGCAATGGCCTGCGCAATACTAACTTTTGCTAACAGCCTTGCGCCCTGCTCATTCGCTGTCTTCTTGCTGTACCCGGCACGGATAGCAGCCTGCGTGGCGTTGTTGTCCTTCAGGTATTCCGCGACAAATAAACGCTGTTGATCGGTGAGGCCATCATCATCCACCAGCTCTTCTGCGCACTTTTCCTTTTGCGCAGTGCGCAATTTCTTCTGCGCAGGTTTTTGCGCAGTTTGCGCTGTGGGTTTCTTGATGTATCGGCGGGCAGTAGCGTAATTCAGTCCCTGCGCTTCACACCAATCCTTCGGTGATACGCCGGTTGCGGCATGATCGGACAGGAACCGTTGCTGAAGCTCGCCCCAGTCCGGTTTTGCCATGAATTACTCCGTAATCTTTCGCACTGGTCCCGCCTTCACTTTATGGCTGATGCCATGCTTAGTGATGAGTGCGGCTGTCTTTTCGTAATCAGGTTCGAGCTGGAACATCAGGCAGAATAAAGCCAGAGTCTTGAGGTAGAACGGCAGCCACCAGCGGCTTTTTACCTCTATTGAAATCGTGCATACCGGCATAGGCTCCCCCTATTCGATAACCATTAAAAAAGCCACCAATGGTGGCCTTTGTGATGATTACTCAGCGGTGGTATCAAACAGCGCCAGCGCTTCGGTCGCTTCCTGGATTGCCTTGCGGGTCTTCGAGACAATCTCACTTTCAGTGAAGACACGATCAAAGGAGTCTGCGAATAGCTCAGACTTCAGATAGCTGTCGCCTACCCAGTCAATGGCTAACTTCGCCGCTGCGGTGTCGTAATTCACTTTCTTGATGATATCCAGGCGGATTTGCTCGGATGCGGTGATCTCTGACATGTCTTACCTCTTTGATAAATAATACATACAGAAAGGCCCTGTATTAACAGGGCCTTTTATCGTCAAACTTTAGGGAACCAACGCTACAAGCCAGGTAAAGTAATGACACCCTGACTTTATACTAAAAAGCGACTCATATTAGAGCTATTGGTGATCATCCATAAAACCAGCCTGCGACACCAAGGAACATGGCTGACAGAAAACAACAAATTGCAGTTTTATGCATCAATACACCGTAAAAGGCGCAAGATATCACGACAAGAAGTACAATAAGGACAGGCCATATACTAAACAAAAGAATAGCATATGACTCCGAATTATTATAAATATTATTTTGCACTAGCATCATAATCCTTCTACGGTGTTTGAAAGCATTGCAATGATGCCAATTTTAAATTCCAACAGCGAATTTATAATAAATAGAAACCACCAAACTAACGAAAAATCACTCTTACCAAACAAAAATCATTACCAAGAAGATTCAACTACAACCCAAATATTCAACCCGTGTATATAACGCTGCACCGGAACACAAATAAATACACCTTCATTTAAACTTACTGACTTTATTATACTACCTGTAGGAGGAAAAACATCCCCACTCCCAGGCAACTTGTTAATTTGTTCAGCACCATATCGATAATACTCTGGAAGTTGTGGAAGTTTGCACTCAGTCATAATTAGCAGCTCATTTTATAAGAACTCAATGTAGCATGCATGATGAACTAAAAAAACCACATTGCAAACAATATATTTCGTTAAAGTGAAAAACCTTCCTTCGCGAGGAGATTTTTTTGTTTACAGCTTCTCTTACCCTCTAAATTTCCTCAGGTTTTACCTAATGTCTTAATTTTGAAATGGCAGAAATATTACGAAAGTTACAGACGTACAATCTAGGAAGCATACACTCGCTAAGCTTGTTAAATCAGAAACACATTCTACACTTATTTATGACTTTGCTCTGCCATGACAAAGTCTACTGTTCTACCCGTGAGCTCAGGGATGAGCCACTTCCTGTAGTGTCAGACCATCCATTTTTTCTCAAAACCAGTAGAAAAACACCTCGAAATCTGACTAAACTCCGACATTGGCTGCCACTGCAGCGCCCCGTCAATTTGTCGGATTTACTCCACGGGTTTTTTTATCACCTGAAACTGCTGGGCAAAGGCTCCAAGAATCCAGCCCACCAGCGGTACACATTCCCGGCATCCAGAAGCAGGATACCTGAGAGATGTTATATCCTTCGAACATATGAGGAATGTATCGTAAGTAGTTCTATTCAAAGATGAGTTCATCAAGCCTTAATGGTTTTCTTATAAAAGCCTTTTGGCATTCGATTATGAGTATCTGCCCCTCGCACAATGAGCAAAACACAGGAGAGGATTTACCGGAATCACCATTTCCACAGGTGAGCTCCTTAACCCCATAAATAGTGCGCTCAATCGTATTATCTCTGATAAGATTGATATGACCTGCATGCTTTTCACCTTGCACTATGTATTTAGACTGCTTACCTGTTATACCCTCAGAGAAAATTGCCACCCCTTTATCAAAATCCCAGATAAAAATCTTACGCCCACCGTCAGTTACAAGCATTTCCAGTGTCAGCTTGTCATTCGATGCTGGGTCAGACATTCTTGCATAGCATTTTCTAATCACAACACACCTACCCATTTTTAGGTGGAATATAAGCACACCAGAAGCGGCATTCAACAAGAAAAAATAATCTGTCCTGCATAAGCCAGCTGACCTGCCCACAGTATTAGATACAACCAGAAGATAAAAGGCCTACCGTAATGGAAGGCCTTTATGGGGTTATGCAGTATGTTGTGGTGCCGGGTGCCTCCCGGTAAGTCTGCCCCAGCCAACAGACCTGCGTGTGTGCTCAAAGAGAAAACCTGGCTGGTCGCCCCACCGCACAGGGGGATTCACCACGCATCTACATTAGCTATGCGATAAGTGCATAGTCAATCCGATGTAACCAGTAAAAACACCTCTTTCGGAAAACTGTATATCCTGGCAGACAATAATTAATCATTTCATATTGAATCATTACAAAACCAACAATAAAGTTTCATATCAGGTTTCAAATTAAGAAAAAATTCCAGTTAGGAATTTTCCCACTTAAATCCCACACTACCCCTCATGCGAACCATAATATCCATGGTCCTTAGGAGGGTTAACTCACATGATAACCATACTGATGATAGCGTTAGCTGTAGTTCTTCTTTTAGTTGCAGTGGGTTCACTGGTTTCATACTTGCGAGAAACGAGTAAATATAAAAATACTTTTAAAAAAAGGTATTATCTTTTACCCAATTCTGCACAAAAGGGGTAGTCAACCGGCACTATCCCTGCTTTCTAACTACCGCCTTCCAGTAAGAAGGCCTAAGTCACCCTGGTGTCGCAGAGAACGTCTATACGCAAGCTCCATGACCTGATTACACAACCACACTCTCGCAGTGCTCTGCGCCCGTGCCCTTGAGTTCATGTCACATCATCGCCGCTAATAACCAGTACGCGTTTGGCGTTCGCATATCGGGTGACGAAACGCTCAGACTTTCCTACTGCCCGCGGTAAGCAGCCCAACGTGATCAGCGAGTACGACCCATGGGCCTAAGAATATTTAATGGCCACTATCGCAACGATCAGTGCAAACAATGCCACCAGTAGTGACACACCAGTGAGCAGCAACGAGGCCGTATTCATCATCCGCTGGTAGTAAAACTCTCGCATGGCTTTTGTAGTGGACTCGCGGTGTTCAAAATCATTCTTATTAGGATATGCCAGGTCGTAACCGTCTGAGATTTTCCTTTCAATGGAAGCGTGAAGCAAGTCGTTCCAGCTATGCGTAAAATTAACAAATGCATCTGTAATTTTCTGTTTCATTGTCATCTCATCCTGATTGTTATTATTGGTGATGATATCAAATAGGATGACAAAAAAAGCCAACGTATCGGTGGGCTTGTTGTGACATGTCACAGCATCAACAATCGCTATCAGGCCTTGCTATTGCACGACATGCCCACATACAGGCTTCCTGCATTTTGGTGCGCGCGATAGCCATGCAGCGCAAAGCCTCTGCTCTCTCGGTTTCGGCCTGACTACCACGCTCGACAACTTCAGCCGTTGTAACCTCTCGCTCAGTATCGAGCAGACTGCAAAAATGCTGGCTGACACCTTTGAGGCGGTTCATCCGCTCAATTTCGCCAGCGGTTAATGTGCGGTAGCCTTTTTGCAGTGCTGCCGTCCTGCGGTTTTGCTTCACTCATTTCGTAGCCCTTTCGGTTGTATCTGATTTGCTTTTACCGGCTCGTAGGTGGATATTGTTGGGATGGAAAGCATGGAGATAACCAAATGAAACAGATACTTTTTACATGGTTTGCTTTTACAAATACCTATGCCTGCATCACCGGCAGCATTAACGTGAACAACTCACTAATGCTTGATTCATCTGTGCCGTGGATTGTTGGGGTTTCTCTTGGAGTAATCACCAATTACTTATTGGTTAAGAAACTGAAGGAAAGCGGGTTTCTGTAGCCCTGCCGGTTGCTAGCCTGCTTACTTCTTAACGCTGTCCGGCATCACCGCGCCAACAACGCCAGCCAGCGCTACGCCGCCAGCGATGACGGTTTCCTGAACGCCCGGAGGCATCTGATAGCCGAAGACACCAGCAATGACCAGGATAATGCCGCGCCAGGTAGACGGCTCTTTAAGTCGGTTAATGAGATAGTTCATAATTTACCTTCAGGTTCATGATTTAACTTCAGCGACGAAGCCGCCAGCGGCTTTGAATTTTGCGATGAGGTTGTCGGCTTCGTGCTCAAACTGACCGTAACCAGCTCCGGGGAGAGATGCCCAAATATTGCTGCAACGGTCGATAGCCTGACGAATCTGCCCGTTGTCAATAAGCGGCAGAGCGCCACGCTCTTTAATCTGCTGTAGCGCGACCTGGTCCTGTGATGCCGGGGAGAAGTCCTTCAGGCCGAGCTGCTTGCGGTAAGCATCCCACCACTTCGACAGGAGCTGGTAGCGCCCCGCTGCGGTGGATTTGATACCCAGCTTTGGCAGGTTAACCAACTTGCGTGGATGATCGCTGTAGTCAGTAAAGAGTGAACCACCAATAATGACGTCATAGCCTCGGTTCTTTGTCGGCTGCCCCGCTTTGTCTGTACCTTCAGACCAAGCGAGCATGTCCAGAAACGCTTTACGTTGTTTATTGATCTCCAGCATCATCAACTCCTGCCTTTCTGGCTGCGATTTTTTTAATCAAGCTCCCGATCGAGTCAGTACCGATATAGCCAATGAAGACACTGGCGATGTAGGCGAGATTGCTGCTCAGGCCAATGAAGTCGAGAAGGTCACGGACGAACCAGGCGATCATCGCGCACATGACAGCATCGATCAGCGTCTTCGCCATGGCGCCACCGTTATAGCGGCCACGCAAATACGCCATGATGAAAGCCAGTATTGCGCCGATACCCTGCTCCTTAGCTGCCAGCAGAGCGGCGATGAAATCTTGTTTGTAGGGCATTCGCATAAGCCTCACCTCCGTTAATGACGGATGGCGCTGTGTGTTTGAAAAGGTTCAGGCCCATCGGGCTGATTTAGCGAAAAGCCTTAAACGGAGCCACCCGTGAGCCTGAAATGAAAAAGGCCGCGCAATAGCACAGCCCTTAAATGTTTTTGGTTAGTTGAAGTGCCTTGATCAGGCGAAAAAAAGCCCGCTCTAACGGGCGGGCAGAAAGGTAGGCATTCTGATTCTGTAACGGTTCGATACGCACCTAATAGTCCGAGCTACCGATTTACCAGGAGAGTGATCATTATTCCGTTACTGCCTTTTAAACATAGCTGGAGAAGCCGAAACGGCAACCCCACTACCAAATAGCTTAGTAGCATTGCATATGGTGCCGGGTGCCTCCCGGTGGGCATGTCCCAGCCGACATGGCCCGCGCTGCATTTACAGATCACTGTAAGTGACTGGCCGCCCCTCCGCACAGGGGGATTCACCATGCCGTTAATCTAATTTGTAAACTTTGTGTTAGTCAATATGTAACACTCTGTCAAAGGCACCCGAAGATGCCTTTTGCACAGTGTTAATCACTAGATTT
The DNA here is from genome assembly GCF_001808325.1 of Klebsiella sp. HMSC16C06. NCBI lineage: Bacteria > Pseudomonadati > Pseudomonadota > Gammaproteobacteria > Enterobacterales > Enterobacteriaceae > Klebsiella > Klebsiella sp. HMSC16C06. The sequence continues at coordinate 252,971 of NZ_KV793012.1, read as the reverse complement.
AATAAGCGGCCAGAGTAAAGCGATAACCCCAGCCACTAGCACGCCATCAGCAAGGATGGACATCATTTTGCTGGTGAAATCGATGGCAACCACCAGGAACAACAAAACCCCGGCGGCCGCCCAGCGCAGTTTGCCGATCACAGGTACTGATCCAGAGGAAGCTGGAGAGCCTGAGCGATTTTCTTCAGCTGTTTCTCTTCTTCTTCACCGATACCGTCGTTATCAGCAACATCAAGGCACAGGCAAAGAACATCAACAGCGTCATTTGTACCCGCAACATCAGCCAATTCACGCAGCGCCTGAGCGTTGGCAGAACGTGGTGAAGCTTCGTAACGAGCACGAATATTACTGCTCATTTGTGCGATTTCACCGGCGAACGGCGCGAAGGCTGGCAGCGCCGAAATTGTTTTTTCCAGCGTGGCGATTTCTTTCGCATCGCAGGTACCATCGGCATACGCAATGGAATAAGCGCCCCACACAGTCGCCTCAACCGCATCGCGATTTTCCATTTTCTTAACTTCAACAACGGCTTTACGTGCTTTCTTTTTGAAGAGACCAAACATAGTGACTTTCCTTTTAGCGGGTGAGCCAGCGCTCAGGAATGATCAGCCCACAGAGATAGTCACACTGACTATTCCCTATGGCTCACCCCTGAAAGGCTCTGTGGTTAATTAGCGCCGAGCGTGGCGCAGATACGAAAAAGGCCCGCGGATGCGAGCCTTTTGAGAATTATGCTTACTTCAACTCATCAAGAGCGAAATCATTTGTGCCTAAACCACAGGTCAATTAAAAATGTTGCAAAAACAACAACAAAGAACCAGGCAATAGCCCCTTCAAGTTCAATAAGACTCATTAGACCATCCACTTATTTTCTGTTCTTTGAGAGTATTATAGGGGCTAAGACAGTGCGAATGTAAAGGTTTTGCAATTATTGCAAGAGCCCTTAAAAGCAAAAAAAACCCCGCCGAGGCGAGGTCTTAATATCTGTAACGTCATGGGCGTAGTAACCCATCGTTGAAACGAGATTAGCCAATTTCCGCCACGTTTGCAATACCCCTCAGAAAAATCACCTCGTTACCCGTTCGAGCATCTTTTCTGCGAAGGATTCTTCAACGTGGCAATACTCCACCAGTCGATCGAAGAACAATTTGAAGTTTCTGCGCCAGGTAGTTTCTGTCACTCCAAGAGCCTTAAATACCTCGGTATCCTTTAATCTGGGATAGCCACGCCCGCTACAGCGGGGGCACTGTTTAAAAACAGGAAGCCCCTGCAACTTGGATTTTTTCTTATCGAGAACTTCACCGCGCCCCCGGCACCGGCATTCGTTCTTGATGCTCCCCTTCCCATTGCACGTTTTGCAGATTACCTTCACCTGCTCACGAATGGTTTTAACTTCCTCCCAGTCTGATGGAGAGATCCCCTTCGTAACTTTGACCCACTTCGGCGGCTTGCCATCTGGATAGGTCACTTTGTTGGTGAATACCTCCGCGTCAATGAACCCGTCCCCGGCGCAACTACTGCATGTCACCCTGCTTGCGGCGCTAAGCGAGTAATCCCGAAAAACGTATTCGGCCATAATGAGCAGGAATGCTTCTCGCTGTTGTTCCGGCATGGCCTGCAGTGGCCGGTTCCGGCTGGCGCGTTGAGTGGCAAGCTCATTGATAAAGGCGATGATGTTGTCCGTATGAAGAACGCCAGCTTTTGCCAGATAGAGCTCGATGCCTATCGCTGATTTTGAAGTTGCCAAACCAAGAGCTGCCATAACATCGGTAATCGTCAGTGTTTCAGCAGTGATCCCACATGGTACAGCGCCGGGCATCATCGACTTTGGCGAGAAAAATTTCGGTAATGCTTCAAGTTTCACAATGATTCCCCTGCTTTCTGTGGCTGATTGGTTTTGGTACGACTATGTTTCGCTACTGGCGGCATGCTGGCGCGCTTAACGCTTTCCGCCTGGTACTGGATGAAGTGATCGAGGGTCATAGAGACTCCCCAATAATGATCTGCCCTTTCTCGCCCCATATTTTGGTAATGCGGCAATCCCATACGTGCGAATCATCGTCGTAGAGAGCATCCATCAGGGCTTTAAGCATGTTGTCGCAGTCAGGCTTTGACTGATGTGGGCGTCCGGCGTATTGCGCCCTCTTTTTCTGACTCCAGCTTTGCGGCATAGGCATGACGAACGTGACGTGAGCGCCGGACTCTGGCAGGTGAATGTTGCGAAGACGAGCTTCATCACAGAATGCCCGATAACGCATTACTGCTGGACGCTGCTTCCACTTATCAGCTCTGGTCATCCTGGGTTTTCCTATTGGCGTGATATCGTAGATTTTCATGATTTGATAAGTCCCTCTTTCCGCCAGATTTCCAGGGTACGCATTACCCCCTCAGCGTGCATCAGGCGCAGTTCGTCGCGGGTGTAATCGGTGGTTTTCTTTCTGCCATCAATGAGATCGTGGCAAGCGCTGCAGGCTATAGCGCCCTGTGTATCGTCCGGCTTACATCCAGTTCCGCAGGTACCCGCCAGGCGGTAATGCGCCAGTACGCTGGTTTCAGGATTGCCATTGCAGTACCCGGGGATCCGTACTGTGCATTCGCGGCCTCGGGCCGCTTTACGTAGGTTCGCCATACTCACCCCCACATCCTGTTGCGCCAGCGAGAGTCTGGCCACGGCGGATTTTTGTCCTCCACCAATTGCACGCTGACGGTCCATGTCATAAAGTCAGGGTTTAAGCTTCGTTCGACCTTTACGCCCCGCTGACGATATCTCGCTACCAATTCTTCGGCCTGCTGCGTTGTGCATTCGAGATGGTGAAACCATGAGTGTTTCATCGGCATCACCCCGCGAAGCTTAAAAGTTGGTTTGCGGCGTTCTCGGCGTCCTGCAGACTGTTGAACGAACGAGAGAGGATCCATCGCCAGAGAACATCGAGCGATGCTTTGTACAGTTCCTGGAACTCGCATTCGTCCATGCTGGCGAAAGAAATACTGCGAGGGTGTTTTTTCAGCGTGCCGTCCGGCAGCTGTATGGCGTCATAGTGGCCAGCTTCAACGATGACCCACGCCCGGTAGGCGTCAAAAGATTTGCAAATACTGATACTGCCGGCACGTTTCTCGGCTACGCGATCCAGGTATTGTTCTGCGGCATCAAGCAGGGCTGATTCGTTACCGCCATAGGCGGCTAGAAAACTGGCGTAGCCATACACAAGCTTGCGCTCATTGGATGAGATCGCTCCGCCGGTAGGTTCCCAGTAGTCAAAGCCGAGATTGAGTAAAGCAAAGTAGCGGCGATGAAACGCCGGATTGCGGACAAGCTTATAATCGGCTTCCAGAACGGAGCCGAGCTTGCATTTTGATTGCAGAAAATCACTGGTCTCCGGCGTCGCGGGGATCAGGATACCTTGAGATTGTTTTATTAAGTGAAGCTGCGCCATCACGTTCTCCGGTGGCGCATCACTGTCAGGTGGCTGGTTGTTCAGGCCAGCACTGCAAGTATGATGTAGCTAGCTGTTAAGAGTCAATTTTTAGAGCTCATTTCCTTGATAACTTCCACTAACGATTTTCTTGTCCAGAGGTGTTCATCTTTTGCAATTTTTCTAACTGATACTTCGTTATCGATATTCGTCAAAAGGATTCGGTCATTCAAAGCTAATCGAAATGAGCACAAAACATGTCCGGATCCGTCCGTAATGGTGGCCCACACATTCCCCTGCTGATTTGGCTCAATACCATCTGTCACATTACCCCCTGAGCGACATACAGACGCACTCATAGAAAACGGGTAGCAGCATCAAGGGTAACGCGAATGCGATGCTCTGGGATAAGAGCCGCCACCATCAAAATCAAACTAATAAAACCAGTCGTCTGCGCTTTCCCAGGTCTCGCGGAGTATCTCCTCAATGATTTCCTTATCGTCGTCGATACCCCCGGAAACGCTCAATCCGTCTGAACCGGCACGGCGAATGGTTAGCTTGCAATCTTCATAGTTCTGATTCAGTCGACGCAATAGCTCAACTTCAAGAGCCGGAATAGCGCCATCAGGTAGTTTTTTAGTTTTGTCGATGGTTACTTCGATTTTCATGTTATCACCCCACTCGATATACTGTATAAATAAACAGTATACCGGTTGCATGAAATGTTCAACCCCTCTGCAGCACTTTTTGCCAGTACCATGCTTATGTTTAGATTGAGGTTTTTCCACAATAAAAAACCCGCCGAAGCGGGTTTTCTCATGCTGCCTTACCATTTCTCTCTGTCAACGTTGGCAAAATAGAAAGTAGAAGGCTCTCCAGTTGCGTAGTCTGGCAGTTTAGATGAGACGACTACCACTGAGTAAGTGGCATTGACGCCATACTCAAGTAGTAAGCTAACCCGCCAAGCATTAACTAACCACTTTATTATGGCTACATCTAACATTTATTTCAGAAACTTGTTATACACGAAGAACTCAGTATCTCGCACAAATCCATTACGCTCATACAACGCCTGTGCACGGATGTTATCTGTAGCGGTACTGAGCATAATAAATGCCGAATCGCTCTCCTTCGCCAGTTGCTCAGCACGGGAGATTAGTTTGTGTGCAACACCATGCTTCCGAGCTGACTCATCAACGAAAAGGTCATAAAGCAACCAAATACGTTTCATCTCAAGAGAGCAAAATAAAGGATAGAGCTGCGTAAAGCCTACCGCTTTCCCATCAACCTCGGCGTAAAAAATCACGGACTCATTAAGCTGAAGGCGCTTGAGAATAAAATCTCTGGCCTGCGAGGCATTTTCTTCGACCTCGTAGAAACGACGGTACCCGAGATACAGGGGAAGGATAGTATCCACATCATGTGGTTGAGCCTGGTAAATCTTCATACAAAAACCTCATAACTAATGAGTGTATAATTGTATTACAAATAATTTTTCCGATTTGTCCTTTTGTGGGCTTAAGTTCACTTTTCGCCCCCCCCCATTCTCCTGTTGGATTAATTTTTCGCCATAAAAGATAAAACCCGCCGAAGCGGGCTTTATCATGCTGCAATGTCTTTTTTCAGGCACATCTCCGGTAAGTTAGCTCTCACCAGCCCTTTAGCATGCAGCGTAGTTACCCACATGGTGGAGATTTGACGTTAAACGCACTCTTCAAGGTTTTACCAGACTGAATTTTATTGTATCCCGATACACCCCTGGATGGCCTGGCACAAACTTACAATTTTTAATAGCAACCTCAGTTTCCCTGAAGAAAACCTCATCGCCCGTTATGTCTACTGAGTACACTTCGCCTTTATCATTAACCCACGCCGCATAATCGACACTCCCTTCAGTTCTCAATGCCTGAGCCTTCACTGGCATCACTGGCGCAGGACAACTTATACGCACAGGTGATATTTCTTTTTTATTATCAATAGCAAACACCACGTTTGATATAAGAGCAGCACTAACCAGAAGTAATAATTTTTTCATAAACGATACCAACTCTGTTTTCCTTGCGTCCAAAATTCACTAATGCGCATTTTGCATGCAACACCGTAGGTGTGTTCCGCTTAGGCACCGCCCCCTAGGGTATGGGGGGATTATAGTTTAAGCAACTGCTCGCGTCCGACATGTCGCCGGCAAGTTTGCCCTCACTGATGTCTCTGCGAACGGCGGCGGGACGGGGTTTGTATAGCGTGAAAGCCACTTGCCTTTAGCGAGCATAACACTGCGCGGGAAACAGGTCCGATTATGTACCGCTGCGAGAGACCCCTGAGCCGCGTAGATTTTTACTTTCATCAGCAATAAAAAAGCCCTCTCCGAAGAGAAGGCTTTTCATTTTTTTGCTCGGAAAACAGAATTGACGACGCAGTAGACAAGACCACAGATATGGGGCATCGAGCATCCAGCGAAAATCTTTAGGACCTCATCGGATAGCTCAAGAAACCCAAGCCCCACACAGATAAATACCGCGTTCACTACAACAACTTGCACAATTATTAAAATCAGCAGTGTTATTGCATACAAGACTTTAATCCGAGCGTTCTTAACTTTGTGCGCCATGTGTCCACAGTTGGCGCCGGTCATTAATGTCAGTTGCTCAGGCTGGCAGGTGTATTATGGGCAATTGGTTACCGTAAATCAATTGCCCTTAATAATAAAACATTAAATCGGGTACCAAGGAAAATAATCCTTAGAAGAATTATTGTTATTCGCTTTTTTCTGTTGATTACATGTATCACAAAGTAATTGAATATTGGACACATCGTTAATTCCAAACCGCGCCAATGGTACAATATGATCGTAATTAGATTTATTATATATATTAACCAACCCCGTAAGGTCTTTTTTACATATAACACATCGGCCTTTGTCTCTATGGTAAACTGCCTTCTGTACCCATTTAGGAATCGTTAATCTTTTGAGGTATCCATTCTTAGTGGTTGTTTTAACATTGAAATCATCTGGATTGAAATCAAGCCCACGTGACTCAGCGATCATTTCATTGTATAACCTAAGCACAGAGCGATCCCCAAACAATATATAAAAGATCTCCTTGATTGTTTGCTCCAGATATTTCGCAAACAATTCCCCTTCATAAAATAAACATAAGAAATCTTCGAGATCAGAAATGCAACTTTCCTTCAAATTTTTATCATTATCACTTAAATATACAAGAAAATACCGTCTCAAACTCACAAAGGAAACTATTGCTGCATCGACTGGTTCAGAAAAATGAGTGGAATATTGTTTAAATGCATTTAATTGTTCATCAAGGTTGTCATGAGTTAATTTTTCTGCGTACACACTATCCACTATGAACTCAATGAAATCATGGAAATGAGACCATTTTGGGAAGGGCTTTTCAAATATAATAGAACGACCATCCCCATGGTAATCGTTAAGACCTCTCATGTAAGCACTCTGGTTGTTAAGTACGTTTATGATAATATTACAAAAGTAATAAGACTCATAATGTTCATACTCTTCGGTTTCTTTACTCGTAAAACTCATACATCTTCTCCAAATGCTATGGAATATAAAGCCATCTTATTTCAAGCTACATTTTTTTCAATCGAGCAAATTTCTGGCAAATTGACCCTGACCAGCGCCTCAGCGAACGGCGGCGGCACGGCGTTTCCGCAGCGCGCAACCTGCTTGTCCTTCGAATACTTCACGCCGCGATAGTCCCGATCGATGATGTACCATTCAGGGAAGCCCTGCGCGCGGTAGAGTTCATGCGGCTGCAGCATGCGCATGCCGATGTCGACAATGCGGTAAGTCACTCCGCCGATATCCACCAGCCCGGTGCTATCCTCCCCGCAGTATTGCTGCAGGAACGCCAGCACCTGCTGCGCGCGCTCTTCGTCATAGTCCTCGACCGCCAGAGTCGTTTTAACCTCCCCTACGTGCTGCCCGCCGGCAGTGATAGTTGGCATCGGCTCGTCAGTTGCCTGGCCATCACGGCAAGTACCGCGCAGTTTAACCAGATGAGAAGCAACTAAGGCGTGGTGATCGACAGTCGTTACTGAATGCGCGGGCTCATCCAGCCCCACGCCGGCGCCCTGATAATTCCCTCCGTAGTGTTTTGCCAGGAATGCACCAACTACAGCATGTTTCCCGCCACCAGCAACAACGGTTCCCAGAGGCTTATCCAGTCCGGGGACGCGAGGCGCCTGACCGGGCCGCTCTCCGTATCCCATTTGAATGAGCGTCGGCACAACCAGTTGCGATTTACCGCCGCCGCCAGCTGTGATCGTCGCGCTTGGCTCATCAGCCCTATGCCCGACACTGGCGCCGAACTGCCTGGCGATAACTGGAGCGACGACGCAGGCGCGCGACTCTTTCAGGATGGTGTGAGCAGGTTTATCAAGCGGGCGCGGTTTAGCCTGGTATTCGCTGCCACCGTTGCCAGCGAGGAATGGGACAAGGCCCGCCTCAACAATCCCCAGCGCATGACCATTCCCACCCGGACGCCTGGACGTGCCGGCGGTCACTGTCGGTACCGGCTCGGTAACTGGCTGCCCGGTGGCGCCGGTGCGGAATTTCGTCAGATGTGGCACGGCAACCGCGAAACCGTGGGTTTTCGTAATCGTCTGCAGCGGTTCGTCCAGTTCCTGCCCCCGGAAACAGTCATATTTCCCGCGTGTCGTTGTGTGATTGCACTTCACGATGAACGGCGAAGCGCTTTCGATAACAAAGCGCTGGATTCCCCGGGCAATGCGCCGGAGCGTGTTTTCCGCCAGCGGCTTTTTGCGGCCAAAAATCGACGGGGCTGGGATGGACCAGTCGATGCATTCTGCAGCTGTGCGCCACGGCGCCAGTTTTCCGGCCAGTACCGCCGGTGATTTCGGATCTCCATGAGTGGCTTCCGGCCATACAATCGGCTTCCCATCGCAACGCATCACCATGAAGAATCGCTTACGGATGGTCGGCGCACCATAATCACATGCGCGCATCTCGCGATACTCAACGGTGTAACCCAAACCTTTTACCAGCCGTGCTGCATCCTCACTATCAAGCGAAATATTCAGAAATTCGCAGCATTCGGCCAGCGCCGGATGATCCGCTGAAATGCCTGTGGTAAGCATGCCTATGAATGCCTCAAAAGTTTCGCCAGCACGGGCAGGATCTGGACGCATTTCACCAGCGAGCAGCGGCCCCCACGTTTTAAATTCTTCAACGTTCTCCAGCTTCATCACTCGGGGTTTAACATCCAGCCCCCAGCGCAGTACCACCCAGGCCAGTCCACGGATCGCTTTCTCGACTGGCTTAGCTCCTTTCGCTTTTGAAAAGTGACGGCAATCTGGTGAAAACCACGCCAGCGCTACCGGGCGGCCAGCGGTCGCGACCTTTGGCCTGACTTCGTAAACCGATTCGCAATAGTGCAGCGTGTCCGGATGATTGGTGGTATGCATAGCAACCGCGTTCGGGTCGTGGTTTATCGCGATGTCCACACTACGCCCAATCGCCAGCTCGATGCCCGTCGATGCGCCGCCGCCACCAGCAAAGTTATCTACGATGATTTCTCTCACGCGTATTTCTCCATAGCGCTGGCCAGCGAACGAGCCGCGGCGATAATTGACGATACCGGCATTTTCTCCAACCACATACGGTTGATATGATGATGCAGTCGGCGTTGGTGATGCGCCGGCAATTCACCGGCGTTTTCGACTTCAGAGAAAACCATCGTTACTTCAGCGGGCCATACAGTTTCTGGTACATCCACCAGCAGCAGCTGCTCCAGCTCTAGAATGCGTTTGCAGGCATACTGCAGCGATGGTTCCATTTCCTTGTTCATGCCTGCGCTCCTTCCAAAGCAACCGCAATAGCTTCAAAAAAACCATCACGGGTATGATTTGTCATCGCTGGTACGAATGCAGCCATCAACAGCTCCCGATCGCAGTTTTCGTCTTCAGAGAGCATCGCTATTTTTTTATCCAGACGATTCTTTGCGTCCTGCAGCTGCTCGTTCTTACTGGCGCGTTGGATGTAGTCCGCAATGATTGCGATCGCTTTGTTCGTCAACTTCACTGTGACTTCACTCATAATTTGCTCCCGATTTTCTCAATCGTTTCCAGCAAAAGCCGACGGCGCGTATTCTCGGCAAAGTGCCGGCGCCCGGTATCTTTGTGGTAAAACTCGTTTTTTCCCACCACCCACATACTTTCCGTCGCGTGCAGCTTTTTACGTTTCGGTCCGTCTTTGGTAATCACAATACCGATATGAGTTTTCTCGATAGTCATAAGGCCTCCCCGCGCGCAGTTGTCGGCCTACTTGCGCAGATAGCTTCCTGCACATCCAGAACACGCTGAAATACAGGACTGCCCAGCAGGCTGTAGTTCATACCAACAGCCGTTTTTGGCACCAGGCCAAACCGCTTCATGTCAAAGTCGATAACGGCCCGCTGATCGCGGAACAACCCCAAGCGACCATGCCGGACAACCTCGCCAGTCGCTTCTGCTTCGGAAAAATACCGCTGAACAGTAGCGCGGCTCAGGCCCAGTTTTTTCATTGCCTCGGCGGTCGTGAGTCGCCCCTGATGCCTGGTGATCCGAATCACTGCACGGACGTACTCTCTGCGCTCAACTGCTGACAATGCTCTAGCCATACATACCTCACTTAACGACACGCAAATGACGCACGTTTTTGCGATAGCTGTCCCATTCAAAATTCACCCACATACCGCCGTCCATCTGGAGACGGTCAAGAATCCGCATACCCAGTGTTTCCTTCAGCGATTCATAGTTCAGGTTGGTTAGGATGCCGACAGGTCGCATGGAGGACAGCCGGCGATCGATAACCTGATTCAGGATGACTTTTTCACCGCTGCTTCCGCGCTGAATACCCACCTCATCCAGAATAAGCAGGTCCACATGGCACAAATCGTCCAGCAATGACGCCTCTGACTGCCCGCCGTCATAGCACTCGCGAACACGTAGCATCAGGTCAGGAATAGTCACCACCAGCACAGAGCGGCCACCAGCCAGCAGGTGATTTCCGATTGCTGCCGCCAGATGGTTTTTCCCGGTGCCCGGCGCTCCGCTGAATACGAAACTCGCAAACCCAGAGCCGAAATGCTGCGCATAACTTTTCGCCATCGAGAGCGCCCGACGCTGGCCATCAGACTCAACCTGATAGTTAGCGAATGTGCAGGTGCGGTGCAGATCCTGAATTCCTGCACGTCCAAAGATTTTCTCTGCACGCGCGCGTTGGTTTTGTTTTTCCAGTTCCTCACAGCGCTTACGGCCTTCTTCGGCTTGCCAGGCACGCCATTCATCAACGCTGCCGAATTTTGGCTGAACGCCAGGGGGAATGAGTTTTTTCAGTCGCTCCAGTGCATTCCCGGTACCAATCATGTTTTTCATCGCTACCCCCTGAATCCCGATGGGATGGTTTTGTCAGGTTCCGAAATCTGATTGGGATCTCGTGCGCCTGGCGCCTGCTGAATCGCCCACGGTTCGCTGAAATGCATACCAGGGCCAAAAAACGTTTTCGCCTGTTTCACGTACTGCGTGTTGAGGATTCCCTCGGCTTTAACGAAAGCTGCGTAACGCTCCACTCCTGCGAAGATTTCCGCCGTAGTGGTTCCATCCCTGATTCGGGCATTCCAGGCTTTGAAGGCATCGGATTTGCTGTTACCCCCTGCCCGCCTGGGATAAACCGACCAGACCTGCTCGAAATCATTCGGGTATATTTTTTGGGGATCAGGTTTATCGCTTTCGTCCTGGTTTTGATCTGCTGGGGGTGTGGCGGAGCCATGCCCCGAATTATCTTCTTCCTGATCCTGTTCCTGCTCCTGATCCTGTTCCTGGTTAAGGAACGGTTCGAGAACCCTTTCGGAACCCTTTAGTTTTTCGATGTCGATGTGGGATATTGCCGAGGCTAAAACCCGCGCCAGCTCTGGCTTCACCGTAGATTTGTCCGGGACCTGATCAAACAAACGCAATGCTGCAATTCCCTGGTTTGGGTTTTCAACTGAATTCCAGGTCAGAAAGTTGCGAATTAACACCCATTTCGATGACGAATCACGCGTTGCGAAACCGTTAGCCGATAGCTCATCAAACCCTTTCGAAACCCTTTCAGGAGTCCAGGCTAAGTCTTCCGAAACGTATCCATCAGGCAGCCGGAAACACCCAATCATGTTCGTGTGTTGCCCTGTGAGCAGGTACAGCGCCAGCAACCTGGCATCATCCGATACCCGGCGCATTCCATCGCTTATCCAAAATGATGTATGCACCTTGCCGTAATCACGCATAGAGACCCCGTTGTTGCTTAAACTGGTGTGTTTTCATCACCAAGCACCCACAGCAAAGCCGCTGCGTATTCGCCGCTGGCGGTTTGAAGTTGCAGGGTGATTTCCTTACGGGATTTGAGACGAGGCTTTGTGTCGCCGAGGACAGCGCGCTGGCGGCGAGCTTTCTCGTGGCCAGTTACACCCTCTGCCGCTGCCTCTAACTGTTTGACCGTTTCCCGTTGCTTTTCCGGTGGCATATCGACCAGTTGACGCGCTTGAGTGACAGTGACTTTTCCAGCCTCAACCGCCGCCTGGACGGCCTGCGTAGCATCCAGTAGAGCCACGGTTGCCTGGACCGTTTTTACGCTGCAGCCAAAAAGCAGGGCAATGTCATTTTCGTCATGACCATATTCCATCTGCTGAACCATTTTTTTGGCCCGGCCCAGTGGGGTATCTGGTTGGGTTATCTCGTTTTCGCTGACCATGTATTTGGCCATTTGAATTGCTGAGCCGCGCTTAGCTATACCGGGTACAGGCCAGGGTTCCAGCCCTGCCCGCTTTCTCCTGGCGTTTGCTTCCTTAGCGTTCTTTACGCGCTGCCGACCTGCCACCACGCAGGTTTTCCCTGTCTCCGGGTCCTTCCACACGATAATCGGTTCGAGTACCCCAAGTTCCATGATGTTGAGGATCACAGCTTCATTAAGCGGTAGGTGTACTCGTTCGTCGTAAAGCGGGTGTGTTGTATCGGTCACCAGATGCAGGTTTTCCGGTTCGAAAAACAGGACGTTGCTTTTACCGCTGGCGCCGTACGCGTCGATCGAGTTTTTAGCCATGGGCGCCCCCGTTATTGAAATTCAGTTGGTTCATGTTCATAATTTCCCCTGTGAATTGATCCAGTTAATTCGCAACGAAAGCCGTAGGTGTTGCAGCACCGCGGCTTTCACCTTTCTGAATTCCAGCATCACGTCACTCCCAGCATTGAAGTGACAATGGCCATCAGCGGCGCCGTTAACTCAGGGTCTATCCGGAACATCTCGACAATTCCCTCGCTCAGTTCTTTCAGCTTTTGATGGCGTGGAGCCCCCACAGCAACGGCAATCTTTGCTTCGCTGGTTTCTTTTTCCAGACGAGCCAGACGGGACATAAAATTGTCTTCGGGCATCAGGCGATGGCGAAACTCCAGAGGAAGAACAGCCATGATTGCCGGGGTAAGAAGGCGAACGTACTCGCGATAGCGCTCAGAATCGGCAGGGTTGTCCAGGTAGCGAAAAAGCTTCTGTCGGGCACGGCTGATATCATCAGGGAACGCGATCTCCTCGCCACCCTGCTGGCGCCACTCATCGATGATATGTGCCGACACAACATCCTGGCCCTCAGCTGCAGCCCAGGCGCGAACGGCAGAACGAATTGCGTCGTGATCTGCCTCTCTCTGTTGATTTCGCTTTATCAGAGGGCCGGTGTTGAATCCGGTATTTTGTTGAAAGGGAAGTGTTTGCATGTTCAGCCTTCCTGTTTCGGCAGGCCGTCAGTTGGGTTTGGGTACGCCTCAGGATCAATTTCATGAGGCGTTACTTCCCAGTTAAGAAAACGGCATAGTGGGACGATGCGTTTTTGAGGAACTCCATTCTCGTAAATCCACTTACCAACAGCCTGACCGCTGATGCCAAAGTGCTTTCCGATACAGGCACGAGATGCTGCCTTACTGATTTTTTGTTGCGTCTCTTTGTTCATGTGCTCTCCTTGGTTTGATGGAGAGAAGCATACATTACGAAAGTTTATGTTTCAACAAACGAAAGAAATTGTTTTAGTGCTGAGTGAAACCTTAGGTTGTAAAATGCACTTATGAATGAGATCACTTACCCAGTTTTTGCCAAAAGAATTCAACAAGTCATGACTGAAAATGGCTGGAATAAATCCGATCTAGCCAAGAAGGTCATGCTCTCGCACACTGCTGTGCAAAATTGGGCTAAAGGGAAAAGTGTTGCGAGTGGTGAGAGGTTAAAGCGGCTTGCTGCAGCAACAGGAAAACCAGAGCACTGGTTCTTTCTTCCCTCAGATGAAATTGATGATAAGCCTGATCAGACGTTATCATCAAATCGTGACCTGGACGAAAAGGAGCTAATGATACTCTCGCTCTTTAACCAACTTCCTGAGTCCGAGAAGTTGCGTCTTATCCTTCACACCAAAGGTGTCTTGCACGATATCGAGTTGCTTAAGAACGACGTCTACGACCTCATAAACAATCAAAAAAAATAGAAAACGTAACCCCTCCAACCAATGGCACCTTTGCGGTGCCATTTTTTTTGCCCGTTAGCGAAATTAATACTTTCATACTCACTTTACAAACGAAACTTTATGTTGCATCATTTGTCGCATCGACAACAAACGCATTGTTGTCAGGTGGTAAACGTTCCGCTGGCCGGCGACAAGGCAGAGGTTGAAATGAGTAAACAAGGCATCAGAGCCATGGTCATTTCGGCAGTAATTGGACTCTTCATCTGGATCGCGCTTATCAGCGCACTGAGGGAGTTATTTCTATGATTGATTTCGCACGCAAACCCGCTCGTCAGCAGGCTATTCGTTTAAGTCCGCTGTCAGCTTTATTCCGCCGGGTGTGCTACATGCTCGCGCAAAAAGGAGCCTCTTCATGAGCACGATGTTTGCCCTGGTTCTCACCGTTAGCATGCTGACAGGCGGTAATCAGGATGTCCTGCTCGGCGTTTACGACACTGAGAATGACTGCAAGGCAGCTGCAGAAGAGCAACACGTGAAAGCTGAATGTTATCCGCTGAAAGGTGTACTGGACGAACATCCGGCCGGGTTCACGGTGCAAATGTAGGGGGAAGAATGCAGAAGAAATGCGGTTACTGCCGTAAAGCAATCGAGGGAAAACCAGTGATAAGCACCCTGTTGTACCTCCAGGGGAACCAGCTCGCACGGAAAGAAAAAGAGTATTGCTCAGAACGTTGCGCCTCTTACGACCAGATGGCGCACGAGGGCTAACGTAAACCCGCCGAAGCGGGCTGTACGTCCGGTGCCACCGACCAAAGTTACACCGGAAATTACCAAAACCAATGACCACCCTGAATGGGCGCTACCAATGGCCCGGGGGATTCTACATCCAAAATAGAGGCTATCACATGGAATATTTTTATCTGATAAAAGCGACTCAAAAATCGGGTAAAGCTGATGCCGTAATCTGGCGCACTAATAAATCAGAAGCCCGCGCTCTACTGCAGCTCGACGTCGATCTGGAAGACGCTGGGATCGAAACAGGCCGCGGCAAAGACTATCAAAAACCTATTCGCACCGATTTCCCGGTATTCAACGACCTGCCAGCGGAGGGTGTTCTCGATTACTCATGGTGCGAACGCTACCAGCTCGGCGACGATGGCCGCACCTGGACTCTTAAGCCAGGACAGGCGCCTGCTGATGTTCATCACGGCGATGATGCCGGAGAATCCGCTGAGCCCGTTAGTGGCGTGCTGGTTGATGCCAATACTACTGGCGATGCGGCACAAGGTGAGACCGTGGAAACTTTCGGTAGCGATGAATACCAGGACGATTCGAGCGCGCTTTTTAACGTGGCAGAACTCCCCTTTCGCGCTCAGCTGCTGGCGCAGTACATGGCCGAAGAACGTCACGTTTCTCATATCAGCATGCCTCACCGGCAGGAGCTGTCAGTTCTTGAAATGGACACTGATAACGCAGCCGTCCAGGATCTGATTCTGGCCGCCGAGAATGTCCCTGAAATCAAAAAATACGATATGCCGGCGCTCTGGAAATTCACCAGCGCCAATAAAAAAGTCTTCCCGGAAGGGAAACGGCATGAGCTCGGCAAACGTATCCAGTTTGCAAAGCTGTGGTTCGCCACGAACGTGATCGACCGCGGCATTCTCACCAGGGAATGGGCTGCCGGTAACTGCATTTCTTCGGTTTTGAAAACTGATGCAGGAACTAATGCTGGCGGCGGTAATAAAACCGATCGCAATCCTGACTACACCCATACCCTTGATACGCTCGATGTAGAAATAGCCCTGGCCACAATGCCAATGGATTTCGATATCTACAATTTCCCGGCATCTCTTCACCGCCGGGCCAAAGAGATCGTCCAGAAGAAAGAAAGTCCGTTCAAGGAATGGTCGGCAGCGCTGCGCAAGGTCGCAGGCATCCTGGATTATTCCCGCGCAGCGATTTTTGCCCTTATCCGTGGCGCCACCAGCGATATTCACCATTTCCCGGTAAGTCTGCAGACCTATATCAATGCGAACCTGACCGAGCATAAGCATGACGTCCCTTCTGCTGAGACGCTTGAGAAAGCTGGTCATGTTTCATCTGCCGCTGTCACTCTGGACGCTGTGAAAAAGGCTATCGATGGAGATGAAGGTGTGCCTGACCTGGAAACTCTCCCAACTGACTTTCAGGTAATTGGCACCGAACTGGTGAAAGAAGCTCAAAAGAAACGTCCTGACGCTAATCAGGTTCTGGCCGCCGAACGTGGCGAATATGTCGAAGGCATCAGTGACCCCACGGATCCGAAGTGGATAACCGAAGACCTGACCAAACCCAGAGCCCCGGAAATTGCAAATCTCGGCGGCGGAATGTTTTCAATTGAAGGCCTTATGACTTCACCGGCTACTAATGCCACCGAAGAAGGAACCACCAGCAATGTGCAGATGGAAGCGGATCAGTCAGTCAAAAACGAAATTGATAGTTCGGTATCAACAGGCGAAGGCGCTGATGAGCCTCCTGCGCAAACAACTGCCGTGAACATGAGCGAAATACTGGCTGAACGCTGCCCGGATCTTACCGCCGAAGTGCTGAAAAGCCAGGTTTCTGAGAATGCTCACATTGATGATGAGGAAGAGGCTGAACAAGCAGCGCCAGCATGGCCGGAGTATTTCGAGCCAGGTCGATATGAATGCGTGCCAAATGAGGTCTACCACGCCGCTAACGGTATCAGCTCCACGATGGTTAAAGATGCGCGGGTTTCGCTGATGTATTTCGAGGCGCGCCACGTATCCAAAACCATCCAGAAGGTACGCTCCCCTGTTCTGGATATGGGAAATCTGGTGCATTCACTGGCGCTGCAGCCTGATCAGCTGGAAAAAGAATTCAGCATCGAGCCGGAAATCCCGGAAGGCGCTTTCACCACGACTGCGACGATCCGCGCGTTTATCGACGAATACAACAACGGGCTTCCGGTTTTGCTCAGCGCAGATGACATCAAGAGATTCCTGGAGGAATACAACGCGACCCTACCCGCCCAGGTTCCTTTGGGTACATCAGTTGAAGAAACCGGCCAGGGTTATATGTCTTTGCCTGCTGAGTTCCAGCGCATTGAAGACGGTCAAAAGCAAACCGCTACCGCAATGAAGGCATGCATCAAGGAATATAACGCTACTCTGCCCGCCCAGGTGAAAACCAGCGGCAGCCGTGATGCCTTACTGGAACAGCTGGCGCTTATTAATCCTGACATGGTTGCTCAGGAAGCAAAGAAGGCGCAGCCGCTGAAAGTCTCTGGTACAAAGGCCGACCTGATTCAGGCCGTGAAATCGGTTAAACCGGATGCCGTGTTTGCCGATGAGCTGCTGGATGCATGGCGCGAGAACCCGGAAGCAAAAGTGCTAGTTACCCGCCAGCAGCTGGCTACGGCACTGGCCATTCAGAAAGCACTGTTGAATCACCCTACCGCCGGCAAGTTGTTGACGCATCCGGGCCATGCCGTCGAGGTGAGCTATTTCGGCATTGATGAGGAAACCGGGCTGGAAGTTCGCGTGCGTCCTGACCTTGAGATAGACATGGGCGGCCTGCGCATCGGTGCAGACCTTAAAACCATCAGCATGTGGAACATCAAGCAGGAAGGCCTGCGCGCGAAGCTGCACAGAGAAATCATTGAGCGCGATTACCACCTCAGTGCGGCTATGTACTGCGAAACCGCAGCCCTTGATCAGTTCTTCTGGATATTCGTCAACAAAGACGAGAACTACCACTGGATCGCCATCATCGAGGCATCCGAAGAACTACTGGAACTCGGCATGCTGGAATACCGCAAAGCTATGCGCGCCATTGCGAACGGTTTCGACACCGGCGACTGGCCGGCGCCGATTACCGAAGACTACACCGAAGAGCTCAACGATTTTGATGTGCGCCGCCTCGAAGCGCTGCGCGTACAGGCGTAAGGGGGAATAACAATGTCCAATTTAGTCGCAACAACTGAAAACCAGACCCAGAAGATCGACAACGTTTCTATCCTGACGAACGGTGAATTGTTCAACCGCCTGCGCACGCTCTCGGAAGTAATGGCCAATAGTGGAAACTTCGTGCCTGAGCATTATCGCGGGAAACCAGATGCGTGCATGGCTGTAGTGATGCAAGCAGCGCGTTGGGGTATGGATCCTTTCGCTGTAGCACAAAAGACTTTCATCGTTGGTAATTCAGGTGTGCTTGGTTATGAAGCGCAACTGGTTAACGCAGTGATCAATACCATGGCTCCGACAAAAGACCGTATTCACTTTGAATGGTTTGGGGCATGGGAAAACATCGTTGGACGCTTCGTGGAGAAGACAAGCAGCCAGAACAAAAAGTACATTGCACCGGGCTGGAATTTGAAAGATGAAGCTGGCGTGGGCGTTCGCGCCTGGGCAACCCTCAAAGGAGAATCAGAACCTCGCGAGCTTGTGCTGATGCTTTCGCAGGCACAAGTCCGCAACTCTACACTGTGGGCGAGCGACCCCCGCCAGCAACTGGCCTATCTTGCCGTTAAACGTTGGGCACGACTGTACTGCCCGGATGTGATCCTCGGGGTCTATACCGCCGATGAAATTGATGAGCGTGAGGAGAAGGTGATCAACCCCTCGTCTGTTGAAAGGGTCACCATTGATGAGATTGCCAGCAGTGCGGGAACATCAGCCAGTGCACAGGAATCAACCAAAAATATCGATCAGTTAGCCGACGATTTGCGTGACCGCATTGAAAAAGCAGTGACAGTCGACCAGGCAAGCGCAATCCGTGGCGACATCGAAACCCAAAAACCAACACTTGGTACCGCGCTATACACGGAACTGAAAAATAAAGCCGTTCGTCAATATCACCTGGCTGATCACCGTAACCGGGTGGAAGCGGCTATCAATTCACTGCCAAATCCTGGAGATCCGGAAGCCGCAGAATCGTTTGCTAAAGCCGAAGGTGTTCTCAATACCGCCAAACGTTACCTGGGCGATGAACTGTATGACCAGTTCCGCATCACCCTGGACGACATGAAACCGGAATACGTGGGCTAAGGGAGGCGGGAGGGCTCGCCCTCCCGGTAACGATATGACGAAAATTACTGAACGCGGAATGATTTTTAACGCTGAGATGGTGCGGGCCATCCTTGACGGCCGGAAGACGCAGACCCGGCGACCTATCAAATGGAAACAGACTCGGTTCACTGAAATTGGTGAGCGTGAAGACGGTAGCAAATGGCCGTGGAGCGAAGATGCAGAGCATGCTTTCGATTTCTGGCATCCATGTCCGTTCGGTTCCGTCGGCGATCGTATCTGGGTGCGAGAGACGTTTCAGGGGCCGCTATTCGATTTCGACCTTATGGATAGCTATTGCAAAGACTCAACTCCTTTTGAGAAGTCAGAGTTTTGTGTTTACAAGGCTGACGGCGTGCCTGCGCCAGAGTTTTACGATGCAGATGATGAACTGCATTGCTGCTGGCGACCATCTATCCATATGCCGCGCTGGGCCAGCCGCATTCTGCTGGAAATCACCGACGTGCGGGTTGAACGGTTGAAGAGTATTAGTGATCGCGATGCGTTACGCGAAGGGTGCAGTGCCGCCGACATGAAGAGTGGCGACTGTGTAGCTGATGTATTCGCGCGCCTGTGGGCATCAATCTACGGTTCAGATAGTTGGAATGCCAACCCCTGGGTTTGGGTTATCGAGTTCAAGCGCGTTGAAGGCGGTGCAGCATGAGTCTTAAACATCAATTACCCGAGCTGGAAGCCAGCATCGACCCGGCAGCATTGCGCGCAGCCACCGACGAATATTCGGATCTGCTTCTGACATTGTGCTTGTGCATGAAGATGGCCGGCCCCACCCGGGCGAACGTGCGTGCCTGCGCCACCGAGCTTAAAAAACGCCTGACAACCTGGCACAGCCAGAAAGAACTTAATGCAATCCTGTCCTGTTGGGATCCCGTTGGCTATGTTCTCGGCCTCCGCCGGGAAGCGAACGACAACGCGCGCGCAGCTGGCGATCCAGTTGATGTTTTTGTGTGAGGTGAATATGCGACTGATTAACCGAAGCAAACAATCACCGCTGGGCCGCCAGGCCTGTGATGCGGCACTGGCTAAGCATGTTGAACGTTACGGCGATTACGGACGCAACCAAATGAAAGAGACATATACGGTGCAGATTGAAGGAGTAAAGGTCTGGGTGGAGGTGGTGAACAGAAAATCGAGTTACGTGGCCACAGCAATGATCGGCATGCGCCGACTGCGTTCCTTACCAGGGCAGGTAGCCTGATAACGAAATATCAATCCACTGAGGCGGACATGCTTATAATCGGCATGTCGCCAGAGAGGTTTATATGGCGCAGATTATTTTTAATGAAGAGTGGATGGTTGAAAAGGCTCTGATGGCGCGAACTGGCCTTGGAGCCCGGCAGATTGAAAGTTACCGACAAGGAGCCTGGATAGAGGGAGTGCACTTTAAAAGAGTTTCCCCTTCTGGCGAAAAAACTTTGCGTGGAACTACCTGGTACAACTATCCGGAAATAAATAAATTTATCCAGGATTCGTGAAATGGCAACACTACCTACAGGCGTAGAGATTCGTGGTAACAGAATATGCGTCTGGTTTATGTATAAAGGTAAGCGCTGCCGTGAGGTGTTAAAGGGGTGGATTGTAAGCCCCTCAAATATAAAGAAAGCTGGAAATTTAAGAGCGGTAATTACCAGTGAAATAAGCATGGGGGAATTTGATTATGGTCGTCGATTCCCATCATCCAAAAAGGCGGTAGCGATTAACACCACGTTACAGGTGAGCACATTTCATGCACTGTGTGAACTATGGCTTAAAATTAAAGAAACTGAAATCAGCGCCAATACTCTAAAGAAAACAAAATCCCAGATTGATACAATAATAAAAATCATGAACGGAAACACTATGCTCACTGCTATTGGATATAGTGACGTTCTTAATTGTAGAAACGAATTGCTAACAGGAGAAACCTTCTATTCAAAAAACAAGCGTAAAAATAAAAAAGGCAGAACAGTTTCGACTGTCAACAATTATGTTTCGTTACTGTGCTCAATTCTGAATTTTGCGTACATGTCGGGTTTTATCCAACATAAACCATTTGAGAGCGTAAAAAGCCTGCGTAAAACAAGGGTTAAGCCTGACCCACTTACAAGAGAGGAATTTGCAGCCCTCATGGCAAGTGAACGAGGCCAAAGCCAGAACATGTGGAAATTCGCCGTCTATTCTGGTGTGCGGCATGGTGAGCTGGCGGCTCTGGCATGGGAAGATGTCGATCTGGATAAGGGCGTGATACACGTTTGCCGGAATCTGACAGCAAACGGCATGTTCGGCCCACCAAAAACAGCGGCAGGAAACCGGACGATACAATTGCTCGGCCCTGCCCTGGACGCGCTGAAAGCGCAGCATGAACTGACAGCTGGACATCCGGTATCCACTATCACGTTTCACCACAGGGAATACGGCTCAAGCGAGGAACAGAATTTGCGATTTGTTTTCATGCCGCGGAGACGGAAAGGCGAGCAAAAACCCTGCTATTCGCACAGCAGCATAGGCAGCAGATGGGAAGCTGCAGTAAAACGCGCTGGCATTCGCCGCAGGAATCCGTACCATACGCGGCATACTTTTGCCTGCTGGCTCCTGACGGCTGGCGCAAACCCGTCTTTTATAGCCAATCAGATGGGGCATGAAAACGCGCAAATGGTGTACGACGTTTATAGTACATGGATAGAAGAAATGAACAGCGACCAGGTTTCTATGTTGAATTCCCGGCTTGGGCTTTAACACGTTTTGCCCCCTATATGCCCCTTTTAGATTTTGAGAATGTTAACAATGCAAGAAAATCAAGAACTTACAAAGAAAGACAAATACAACATCGATAAGCTGCAGAAACGTCTGCGCCGCAACGTCGGTGAGGCGATTGCCGACTTCAATATGATTGAAGAGGGCGACCGCATTATGGTTTGTCTTTCTGGCGGCAAGGACAGCTATACCATGCTGGAGATCCTGCGTAATCTGCAGAAAAGCGCGCCCATCTCCTTCTCGCTGGTGGCGGTGAACCTCGATCAGAAACAGCCTGGTTTCCCGGAGCATATTCTGCCGGCGTATCTTGAGCAGCTGGGCGTGGAATACAAGATTGTCGAAGAGAATACCTACGGCATCGTCAAAGAGAAGATCCCGGAAGGGAAAACCACCTGCTCGCTGTGCTCTCGCCTGCGTCGCGGCATCCTCTACCGTACCGCCACCGAGCTCGGGGCGACCAAGATCGCCCTCGGCCATCATCGCGATGACATCCTGCAAACGCTGTTCCTGAATATGTTCTACGGCGGCAAAATGAAAGGGATGCCGCCGAAGCTAATGAGCGACGACGGCAAACACATCGTCATCCGCCCGCTGGCGTACTGCCGCGAAAAGGACATCGAGCGCTTCTCCCAGGCCAAAGGCTTCCCGATTATTCCGTGCAACCTGTGCGGTTCGCAGCCAAATCTGCAGCGTCAGGTGATCGCCGATATGCTCCGCGACTGGGATAAGCGTTATCCTGGGCGCATTGAAACCATGTTCAGCGCGATGCAGAACGTGGTGCCTTCACATCTGAGCGATGTCAATCTGTTTGACTTTAAAGGTATCACCCACGGCTCCGAGGTAGTGGACGGTGGCGATCTGGCGTTTGACCGGGAAGATATTCCCCTGCAGCCCGCCGGCTGGCAGCCGGAAGAAGAAGACGCCCGTCTCGATGAGCTGCGTCTGAACGTAGTCGAAGTGAAATAACACTCACGCGTCTCAGGCAGCCGCCTGAGACGCACTAACCTGCCCTTACTTCAGCAGTCGAACGCGGCAGGCTTTGCCCTTAATCTTGCCATTTTGTAACTGCTTATACGCCTTCTGCGCCATATTCTGGCGGATCGCCACATAGACATGAGCCGGATGGACGGTAATTTTGCCGATATCGGCACCGTCAAAACCCATATCCCCGGTCAGGGCTCCCAGCACATCTCCCGGGCGCATTTTCGCCTTTTTACCGCCGTCAATACACAGCGTGGCCATCTCCGCCGTCAGCGGTGCGATGGTGTTGCCCGTCGGCGCCGGCAGCCAGTTCAGGGAGAGCTGCAGCATGTCGGCCAGGATCGTGGCGCGCTGCGCCTCTTCCGGCGCACAGAAGCTGATGGCCAACCCTTGTTCGCCGGCGCGGGCGGTACGGCCGATGCGGTGAACATGCACCTCCGGATCCCAGGCCAGCTCGAAGTTCACCACCAGCGCGAGGGATTTGATGTCGAGGCCGCGGGCGGCGACGTCGGTCGCCACCAGAACCCGGACGCTGCCGTTGGCGAAGCGCACCAGCGTCTGATCGCGGTCGCGCTGCTCGAGATCACCGTGCAGCGACAAGGCGCTCTGCCCGGCGGCGTTGAGCGCATCGCAGACCGCCTGGCAATCGCGTTTGGTGTTGCAGAACACCACACAGGATGCGGGTTGATGCTGGCTGAGCAGGCGCTGCAGCAGGGCAATCTTACCGTGGCGGGAAACTTCAAAGAACTGCTGTTCAATCGCCGGGAGCGCATCGACAGTGTCGATCTCAATTGTCTGCGGATTGCGCTGCACCCGGCCGCTGATCGCCGCGATTGCCGCCGGCCAGGTGGCGGAAAACAGCAGGGTCTGCCGGTCAGCCGGCGCGAAGCGGATCACCTCGTCGATGGCGTCGCTGAAGCCCATATCGAGCATGCGGTCCGCTTCATCCATCACCAGCGTCTGCAGCGCGTCAAGGGAGACGGTCCCCTTCTGCAGATGATCGAGCAGACGGCCCGGGGTGGCGACGATGATATGCGGGGCGTGCTGGAGTGAATCTCGCTGGGCGCCAAAGGGCTGCCCGCCGCAGAGCATCAGAATCTTGATGTTCGGCAGGCAGCGCGCCAGGCGACGCAGCTCGCCGGCAACCTGATCGGCCAGCTCGCGGGTCGGACACAGCACCAGCGACTGGGTTTCAAAGCGCGCCGGATCGATATGCTGCAGCAGACCCAGCCCAAATGCGGCCGTTTTTCCGCTGCCGGTTTTTGCCTGCACGCGCACATCTTTCCCCGCAAGGATCGCCGGCAGGGCGGCGGCCTGAACCGGGGTCATCGACAGATAACCCAGCTCATTAAGGTTGGCTAATTGGGCGGCAGGTAAAACAGTCAGGGTAGAAAAAGCGGTCACAATGTATTCTCGTATTAAAGGACGGACAATCTGCAGGCGCGTATCCTCGCAGATCTCCGCGCCTGATGCGACAATTTAATCGGCTCTTCGTCAGGCGGCGGATCGGGCTGCGGCTGCGGACGCGGTCGTGGGTCGGGTAAAGGAGCCGGATCGTTCGGCTCGGGTGAGATGGGGATAGACTGGGCTGTCAGCCCTGAAGCGTAATGCATAGAGGCCTCCCGGAGAGTAATACGGGCGTACCCGCAGGCTTAACGGCCTGAAGACCGTCGGGTGTCTTAGTAAGCGTAGAAGCTGGTCCGGAGAGCGCAAAAAAAAAGCCGACTCAACAAAGTCGGCGTCGTACGAATCAATTGTGCTATGCAGTAATTCAAAAAAGGAAGTAAGACAATATGGAGCGCAACGCCCATCGCTTGACGTTGCATTCACCTGCGAGAGAGATATTGCCCTGAATGGGTAGGTGGTTTATTGATTTCGCTCAAACATTGCCGGGTTTTCCCGGCAATGCGGCCGCTAAAAGGCGATTCTTTACAACCATTTACTGCGATGTAACCACCACGCAACACCACCGATGACAACAACTAACATCAGGCAGAAGAGGCTAAACCCCAGATGCCAGCTGTTTCCCGGGATCCCGCCAAGGTTGACGCCGAACAGGCCGGTTAAAAAGGTGCTGGGCAGAAACACCATCGCCATCAACGACATCGTGTAGGTCCGCCGCGCCAGCGACTCCTGCATAATCTGGGCGATCTCGTCGCTCATGATCGCCGTCCGGGCGATACAGCTGTCGATCTCATCCAGACCGCGCCCCAGCCGCTCAGCGATATCCTGCATCCGCCGCCGCTGATCGTCACTCATCCACGGCAGCCGCTCGCTGGCCAGCCGGGCATAAACGTCGCGCTGCGGCGCCATATAGCGGCGCATCACAATCAGTTGCTTACGCAGCAGCGCGAGAAAACCGCGCGGTGGCACCTGTTGGTCAAGCAGGTCATCTTCCAGGTCGATAATGCGGTCGTGCAGCTGTTCGATAAACTCGCTGGCATGATCGGTCAGCGCATCGCAGACTTCCACCAGCCAGCTGCCGCCGTCCGTCGGGCCATTGCCCTCCTTCAGGTCGCACAGCACATCGTCCAGCGCCAGCACCTTGCGCTGACGGGTGGAGACGATCAGCCGCTCGTCCATATACAGACGCATCGCCACCAGCTGGTCGGGACGCTCATCAGTACTGCCGTTAATGCAGCGCAGGGTAATCAGCGCCCCGTCGCCGATCCGCGTCACCCGTGGCCGGGTGCTCTCTCCCGCCAGGGCGTCACGCACATTATTGGGCAGCAACGGGGTGGCCGCCAGCCAGTCGGCGCTGTCGCTGTGGGTATAATTCAGATGCAGCCAGCAGGGCTTGTCTTTGTCGATAATATCGTTATCGGTGAGCGGCTTCACGCCCCCCTGCCCGTCGAGCACCCACGCGAAGATCGCGTCCGGTATTTGCAACTCCGAGCCTTTAATCGCGTCCACTCAACCTCCGTTAATCCATACCTGTCACATTGCGCGCACTCTCTATAAGGTACGCGAAAGCGCGCTTTTTCGCTTTTTATTGCCCGGTAAGTAGGGCTAATAGCTTCATTAAAAAGCGCTTTCGCCCCGGGTCGCGCTGCACTCCTCATTTAACGTTAAAGCGTAGTGAAATCAAGTTCTTCCCGTTTTGCCGATCTCAATGCGTCTTTTTGCGGTTTATTTTGCCACTCATTGCTGTATTATGCTGTTTATTGCGTTAATTTGCGGAGTCGCTTGCCATGCATAAGCTCGCCAGACAAAAACACATCCTCGACAGGCTGAGTGAAAACGGCCAGCTAAGCATCAGCGAACTGGTCGAAGGGCTCCAGGTCTCCGCCGATACCATTCGCCGGGATCTGAGCGAGCTGGAAAAACAGGGTGTCCTGCAGAAAAGCCACGGCGGCGCCATCGCTCTTAACGTCCCGGCGATGACGCGCCAGGGTCGAAACGCCCTGCTCCCCCAGACCAAGCAGCGCCTGGGTCAGCAGGTCGCCGCGCGCATCCCCCTCGGCTCGACGCTGTTTCTCGACGCCGGAAGCACGGTGCTGGCGGTCGCCGCTCAGCTTAAAGGGCCGATGACCGTGATCACGCCTTCGCTGGATATCGCCCAGCTGTTTAGCGACCGTACCGATATCCAGCTGATCCTGCTTGGCGGCCAGTGGGACAGTGAACAGCGGCTGTTCGCCGGCAGCGCTACGCTGTCGCTGGTCGCCCGCTACCGGGCCGACATCGCCATTCTCGGCGCCTGCGCGCTTCATGCCGGGCTGGGGCTGAGCGCCAGCCAGGAGGCCGATGCTGACGTGAAGCGCGCCATGCTGGCCGCCAGCGCAGAGCACTGGCTGGTGGCAGACCATACCAAAGTCAACCATTGCGAGCCGTGGCTGGTGGCCGGGCTCAGCGATATTCACCATCTTTTTCTTGATCGTCCCTGGGCTGAGCTGGGGGATGACCCCGCCCTCTCTGTACACATTGCTGTCGCTTAACCGCGTGGAGAACCTGATGAGTAACAACACAATAAATATCGCCCTGATTGGCTATGGCTTCGTCGGTAAGACCTTCCACGCGCCGCTTATCCGTTCAGTGCCGGGTCTGAATCTGGCGTTCGTCGCCTCGCGCGATGAAGAGAAAGTCAAACGCGACCTGCCGGATGTCACGGTCATCGCCTCCCCGGAGGCAGCGGTTCAGCATCCGGATGTCGATCTGGTGGTCATCGCCTCCCCCAACGCCACCCACGCGCCGCTGGCCCGCCTGGCGCTGAACGCCGGTAAGCATGTGGTGGTGGACAAACCTTTTACCCTCGATATGCAGGAAGCCCGGGAGCTGATCGCCCTGGCTGAGGAGAAACAGCGCCTGCTCTCCGTCTTCCATAACCGCCGCTGGGACAGCGACTACCTGGGGATCCGTCAGGTCATTGAGCAGGGCGCCATTGGCACGGTGAAACACTTCGAGTCGCATTTTGACCGCTTCCGTCCGGAAGTTCGCGTCCGCTGGCGTGAGCAGAACGTCCCGGGCAGTGGTTTATGGTTCGATCTGGGGCCCCACCTGATCGACCAGGCGCTGCAGCTGTTTGGTTTGCCGCAGTCGGTACAAGGCAATATCGCCACCCTGCGCGACGGCGCGGAGATCAACGACTGGGCGCATGTGGTATTAAACTACCCGGCGCATAAAGCGATCCTGCACTGCAGCATGCTGGTCGCGGGCGGCTCCTCGCGCTTCACCGTGCACGGCGATAAAGGCAGCGTTATCAAAGCGCGGGCCGACCAGCAGGAGAGCCAGTTGCTGGCGGGCGTGGAGCCGGGAAGTGCCGGCTGGGGTCAGGATGATGACAAGCTGGTGATCTATGACGCCTCGCTGCAGACCCACTCTCAGGCCACTCCGCAGGGCGATCAGCGCCAGTACTATATGCAGATCCGCGACGCGCTGAACGGTCAGATCGCCAATCCGGTGCCGCCGGTTGAAGCGCTGGCGGTAATGGCCGTTCTGGAAGCGGCGGTGCGCGCTGCAGAAAGCGGCATGGTGCAGACCCTGGACCTGACCGACGACGAGCGCAACGCGCTGCGCTAATCCTGCCTGCTCTCCGGTTATCTGCGCATCCCGCAGGTAACCGGTTCCTCCGTTCCATTTCAGAAAAAATCACTACTCGTCCGCAATATAACCCTCTTTTATCCTGCTTTATAGCGCAAAGCACCGCTGGAAATTTCAGCCAATTGGGAGGAGGATAGAGAGCAGATCGATCGTGATGAGAAAAGGGTTGCTGACGCTGTGGACGCGGCGACCGCATTAATGGACAGGAGAAGCTCATGTACTACACGTTAGGAGATACCACTCTCCATTTTTATCGCTATCAGTGCAAATTTTACGTCGCCCACTGGGACGGGGGTAACGTGATGGACGAGAAATTTAAACCGTTTATCGAACAGATCACTGAGAAGACCGGGCTGGATGCGAAACGCGTCGAGACCGCCGCGCGCGATTATTTTACCAACGTGGATTAACATGCAACCTGGTGTTGTAGGGCGTGGGTGCAGGCTGGCGCGATGAACGCGCATGCTAACCCACGCTGTCGCCGCCAGGTGTTTCTCTCCTGGCGGCTTCCCTTCCCCGTCGGCCTTAAACCGTGGACAGTTTGGCCAGAATGGCGGCGAAGGCATCATTGACGTCATCGCCGGCGAGCAGTTTTTTACGCAACGTGAAGCTTCTGCCGCTGGAACGGATCCGTAGCCGAACTTTCGCATCATTATTCCCGCGCTCAGCCAGCACAACGTCACCTAACGGAATAACGTAGGTATCGGCATAGAGCCCCGGTGTAAATATCATCGACTCGCCGCTCACGCCAATCACCACCCGATTCTGCAGACGATAGCCATTGCACAGCGCAACAATGCCGGCGGCAATAAATACCCCGCCAATACCCATGCCAATCATTAAGATAATAATGCCGGCGATGAGCGCCAGCGCCCCCTGCGGATAAAAACCGGATGCATTAAAGGTTAATAGCTGGTGATTATCGTCGCGGACCATCGCCCCGGTTGTTGACCGCCACGGGGTAAAACCGGCGTTAATCCGCGTTTGAAAGCTGAACATACAGCCAACCAGAAAGATCATGCTGGCGGGCACCATCACGATACCGCCAATAAATGCCAGCACGATGGCCAGATAAGGATAGCGGCCCGACAACATAATACTGACGGCCTGAACCACCACGGCGATAAACAGAGCGAGCACCAGCCAGGACCACATGCTGTCCGCCCGATGATGAAAGTTCAGCTGTCCTTCATCGAGTAATAAATTTCGCGCGACAAAACAGATAATAATATTGACGAACAGGCCTATCCAGACCAGTTTATGAACATGCTTCATCCCATACTCCATTATGTATTTTACTATTCCATTCGGTGGCATTATAAAATAAACCTGAATGCCGTCGGGATATTACCAAAGCGCCACGCAAGATCAATAAAAAGCATGTTCATGTCATCTATTCCCAGATTAACATGTCCGGTTATCATTTATAGGAATTATAAAATCCACTAGAAGTATTGACGTTATTTTCACGATGAGAATATCACCCTGCCGCCCGGCAGGGTGTTGGCGATTAACCTTCTTTCATCGCCACCAGCGCCGGGGCGCTTTTCTTCCGCAGCAGATAGCCTGCGGCGAGGATCAGCAGCCATACCGGGATCAGGCAGACGGAGATGCGGATGTCGGGAGTCAGATACATCACCACGAGGATCCCGGCGAGAAACAGCAGGCACAGCCAGTTAGTCAGGGGATAGCCGAGGCTTTGGAAGGCCGTTACCTTCCCGGCCCGCTGCATAGCGCGACGAAACTTGAGATGGGTGATGCAGATCATCGCCCAGTTAATCACCAGGGCCGCCACCACCAGCGCCATCAGCAGGCCAAACGCTTTACCAGGCATCACATAGTTAATCACCACGCAAAGCGCCGTGGCGACGGCAGATACCGCCAGCGCGGTCAACGGGATCCCCCGGCGGTTAACCCGCAGCAGCGCCCGCGGAGCATTGCCCTGCTGAGCCAGGCCGAACAGCATCCGGCTGTTGCAGTACACACAGCTGTTGTAGACCGACAGCGCGGCGGTGAGCACCACCAGATTGAGAGCGTTGGCCACAATATTGCTGTCAATGGCATGAAAGATCAGCACAAAGGGGCTACCCCCCTCCACGACGTTACGCCAGGGATAGAGTGACAGCAGGACCGCCAGCGAACCCACATAAAACAGCAGAATACGGTAGATCACCTGGTTGGTGGCTTTGGGAATGGTTTTATGCGGTTCGTCGGCTTCCGCCGCGGTGATCCCCACCAGCTCAAGCCCGCCGAAGGAGAACATGATTACCGCCATCGCCATTACTAAGCCCGTGATACCGTTAGGAAAAAATCCCCCGTCCTGCCACAGGTTGGCCACCGTCGCCGCCGGGCCGCCGTGGCCGCTAAATAACAGATAGCTGCCAAAGGCGATCATGCTGATGATGGCGGCCACTTTGACAATCGAGAACCAAAACTCCAGCTCGCCATACACTTTGACATTCGTCAGGTTGATGGCGTTGATCGCCACGAAGAAGATCGCCGCCGACAGCCAGGCGGGTACTTCCGGCCACCAGTACTGAATATAGATCCCCACCGCCGTCAGCTCCGCCATGCTCACCAGGACATACAACACCCAGTAATTCCAGCCGGACATAAACCCGGCGAAAGGCCCCCAGTAGCGGTTGGCGAAATGGCTGAACGACCCCGCCACCGGCTCCTCTACCACCATCTCGCCAAGTTGTCGCATGATGAAGAAGGCGATCGCTCCGGCGATGGCGTAGCCCAGCAGGACCGAGGGGCCTGCCATACGGATCGTCTGCGCGATACCTAAAAACAGTCCGGTGCCGACCGCGCCCCCGAGGGCGATCAACTGGATGTGGCGGTTTTTTAACCCACGTTTTAACTGATGCTCTTGCTGCGTTGTCATCTCTGACCTGCCCCTGTCTGTAAAAAAGTCACCTTCGGCGATAGCAACTTTCAGGCCAGGGCGCAGCATCCCGCCATAAGAGCAAGAGCAATATATTGAATTTTATTAAAATATTATTTATCCGTCTGCTCTGGGGCGTGAGTCATGCGCCGCCAGGCCAAACATAACGCGCAATAAACCGCCTGAAATCGCACAGTTCATGAGAAAAATAGCCTCCTCATGCATAAAGCTGACCCGTTTTGGTGCGCCGGCGTCGCCGCCCTGTCGTCAGACTTCACGGCGGGCAAAAAGCTGTTAGGCTGTTAACCACTCTGACGTTCCACTAGTGGCCACCATGTACAACATCGACGACTATGATTTGAAAATTCTCACCCTGCTGCAGGCCAATGGCCGTTTGACCAATCAGGAACTGAGCGATCTCATCGGCCTGTCCGCCTCCCAGTGTTCACGGCGCCGCATCGCCCTTGAACAGGCGCAGCTTATCCTCGGCTATCATGCGCGGCTGGCGCCGGATGCTGCCGGGCAGGAAATGCTGGGCCTGATAGAAGTGCGCTTGCTGAATCACACCCCACAATGCGTGGAGAGCTTTCACCAGATGCTCAGTGAAGTGGACGCCATCCTGGACGCCTGGAAAACCACCGGCGACGCCGATTATCTGCTGCGGGTGACGGTCCCGGACCTGCCCGGTCTGAGCCATTTGATCAGCCATATTCTGGCGCAAAACAAAGGGGTCGCCCACCTGAAAACCGCGGTGATACTCAACCGCCTTAAAGAGAATGGCCAGCTGATGCCGGGCCCGGATCCGCTGCGCTGAATCAGGGCATGATGCCCTGCGCTGGTGCAAACGCAGGGTTAGTCAATGCATCACAGCGTGATAATTTGCACGGTTTGCGCAATGTAATGCAGAAAATCGCATGAGTCGTGCAATTTTCTCTTTTTGGCATAACAATACGTTAGGCTGAATAGCGCCTGTTTTTTCCGCAAACGATCGCCCGGCCCCCTCCTCTGGTGCGATTTTTGCAAACAAGGACTTATCCTTGTTAACGAAAAGATAGTGCTTATTTATGGATAATATCCTTTCCCCCGAAAAACTGACCCACACCTGGCTGGAGGATACCCTGGCGCTGCTGTTCGGCACGCTGATGATCTCCTTTGGCATTATTTTATTTCGCCAGGCCGGCGCCCTGACCGGCGGAACGGCAGGTATGGCCTTTCTGATCCACTATGCCACCCACCTGCCGTTTGGCGTGGTCTTCTTCGTCATTAACCTGCCTTTCTATTGGCTCTCCGTCCGGCGGATGGGCGCCGCCTTCACGCTGAAAACCTTCTGCGCGGTCGGACTGGTGTCCCTGTTCTCTGACCTGCACGGTTACTTTATCCATGTCGATCGCCTGAACCCCTATTACGCCACTCTCTTCGGCAACATCATGGTCGGCATCGGCTTTGTGGTGCTGTTTCGCCATAAAGCGAGCCTCGGCGGCGTTAATATTCTGGCCCTCTATCTGCAGGACAAAAGCGGCATTCGCGCCGGTAAATTCCAGATGGTGGTTGACGCCTGCATCGTCACCGCCTCGCTGTGGGTAGTAAGCCTGCCGATGCTGCTGGTCTCTATCCTCGGCGCCGTGATTTTGAATTCGATTATCGCCATGAACCACCGTCCCGGACGCTACGCGGTGTAATGGCTTCACCTTTGACGGTCATTTCAGGAGTAACCACTGTGTTTCAGAACGTTGACGCCTATGCGGGCGATCCTATCCTGTCGCTGATGGAAGCCTTTCAACAGGATCCCCGGGCAGACAAAGTTAACCTCAGCATCGGGCTGTACTATAACGAGCAGGCCATTATTCCCCAGCTGGAGGCGGTCCGTCAGGCCGCTGACCGGCTGCAGAGTCAGCAGCAAAAGGCCAGCCTTTATCTGCCGATGGAGGGGCTGGCGCCCTATCGCCGTGCGGTCCAGACCCTGCTGTTTGGCGACAATCATCCGGCGTTGCGTGCCGGACGCATCGCCACCATCCAGACGCTGGGGGGCTCCGGCGCGCTGAAGGTGGGCGCTGATTTCCTCAAGCGCTACTTCCCCGACTCCGCGGTCTGGGTCAGCGATCCAACCTGGGAGAACCACGTTGCCATCTTTGCCGGCGCCGGCTTTGAGGTACATACCTATCCCTGGTTCGACAGCGCCACCCGCGGGGTGAATTTCCCCGCTATGCTCGCCGCCCTCCAGCAACTGCCGCCGCGCAGCATTGTGCTGCTTCACCCTTGCTGCCATAACCCGACGGGGGCCGATCTCACCCGCGAGCAGTGGGATCGCGTGATTGAGGTGCTGATCGGCAGGGAGCTGATCCCATTCCTTGATATCGCCTACCAGGGCTTCGGCCGCGGACTGGACGAGGATGCCTATGCCATTCGCGCCATCGCCAGCGCCGGGCTGACGGCGCTGGTCAGCAACTCGTTTTCCAAGATATTTTCGCTGTATGGCGAGCGGGTTGGCGGCCTGTCAGTGGTCTGCGACAATGCCGATATCGCCGGGCGCGTGCTGGGCCAGCTGAAAGCCACCGTGCGGCGCAACTACTCCAGCCCGCCGGGGTTTGGCGCCCAGGTGGTATCGCAGGTGCTCAACGCTCCCGCGCTGAACGCCTTGTGGCAGGAAGAAGTGGAAGCCATGCGCACCCGCATCAGCGCCATGCGCGTCGCGCTGGTGACGGCCCTGCAGGCCGCCCAGCCGGAGGGTGATTTTTCCTATCTGCTGACCCAGCGCGGCATGTTCAGTTATACCGGCTTTAGCACCCGGCAGGTGGACATCCTGCGTGAAGAGTACGGCATTTACCTGATCGCCAGCGGTCGGGTCTGCGTGGCCGGGCTCAACCACGGTAATATTGCGCGAGTCGCCCATGCCTTTGCCGCGGTCTCCACGCGCTAAGCCGCTGTCCCGCGAACCGCGGTTACCCCGGGGCGGGACGACGGTTATTCGCGACGCAGTCGGCGAGCCAGGCGGGTGCCCAGCGTCTGAATGAGCTGGACAATCACAATCAGCACCAGGGCGGTGGTGAGGGTGGCAAAGGCGTCGAAGCGCTGATAGCCATAGGTGATCGCCAGGTCGCCAATTCCGCCGCCGCCCACCGTTCCTGCCATGGCGGTCGCACCAAGCAGGCCGATGGTCGCCGTGGTAAGGGCCAGAATCAGCGACGCTGCCGCCTCCGGCAGCATAAAATGCCAGACCGTCTGCAGGGGGGTCGCGCCCATCGCATCCGCGGCTTCGAGGATCCCCTCATCCACCTCCAGCAGTGAGCTCTCCACCAGCCGGGCAATGTAGGGGGCGACAAAAACGATCAGTGGCACGATGGCCCCCGCGGTGCCGATAGTGGTGCCCACCAGCAGTCGGGTAAAGGGCAGGATCACAATCAGCAAAATGATAAACGGCAGCGAACGCAGCACGTTAATCAGCGGATTCAACGCCTGATGCACCACCGGGTTGGCCACGATGCCGCCGGGACGGCAAACCACCAGCACAATCCCTAACGGTACGCCGATCAGCGCGCCAAAGCCCAGCGAGACGGCGACCATAATCAGCGTGTCATGCAGCGCCAGCAGAAACTGATCGCCGGTAATGGCGGTATCAATAAGATCAAACATGGGTGATTTTCACTCCTGCATCGGCCAGATGGGTGATGGCGCGGTCGGTTTCGTCAGGCTCGCCGAGGAGTTGCACAATCATAAATCCCAGAATCCGGCCCTGAACTTCAGACATGCTGGCAAACAGGATATTCACCTCGACAGCATACTCGCGGATCAGGTGGTTAATGATCGGCTGCTGCGCCGTCGCGCCGATAAATTCGAGGCGTATAGCCCGGGCGCCGTTATCGCGCTGCAGGAGCGACGCCACCCGCTGCGGCAGACGATCGTGCACCACCGACTGCACGAAACTGGCCGTTACCGGATGCTGCGGCTGGGCAAAGAGGTCGAAAACCGTCCCCTGCTCAACGATACGGCCCGCCTGCATCACCGCCACCTTGTGACAGATTTTCTGGATCACCGACATCTCATGGGTGATCAGTACGATGGTGATGCCATAGCGGCGATTAATCTCCTGCAAGAGCAGTAAGATCTGCACCGTGGTGTGGGGATCGAGCGCCGAGGTGGCTTCATCGCACAGCAGCACCGACGGGTTGGTGGCCAGCGCCCGGGCAATACCGACCCGCTGCTTTTGTCCACCCGACAGCTCATTAGGGTAGCTGTGGATTTTGTCGCTCAGATCGACGAACGCCAGCAGTTCCGCCACCCGCGCCTGGATAAAGGCCTTGTCGCGGCCTTGTAAAATCAGCGGGATGGCGATGTTATGGAAAACGGTTTTCGAATTCAGCAGATTAAAATTCTGAAAGATCATGCCGATATCTTTTTTGATGGCCTGCAGGCGCTGGCCGCTGCAGGCCTGTAGCGGCTCGCCGTTTAACAGCACCTCGCCCTCGCCAGGCGTTTCCAGACGATTAATCAGCCGTAATAAGGTGCTTTTTCCTGCCCCGCTGTAGCCAATAATGCCGAAAATATCGCCTCGTTCAATGCTGAGATTAATATCCTGCAGGGCCAGAACCGGATGTCCTTTCCTGGAAAAGCTTTTACTGACGTGGCGAAACTCTATCATCGCGTTATTCATTTTAAATAATCAGGAAGCAGGTAACCATCATACTGCGGATGGCTGAGAATATATTTTTTGAAATCGGCAGAGTGGTAGCCATCGATAATATCTTTGGCAAACTGCGCCTTCTGATTTTTACCGGCGACGGTCACGACATTAATAAAATGGCTGGTGGCTGCCTCCAGCTTTAATGCCGAGGTCAGGGACATACCGCTGGAGACGGCGAAATTGCCCTGAATCAGGCCATAGTCGACATCCGGCAGAGCGCGAACCTGCTGGGCATTATCCATCTCTTTAAGGACAATTTTGTACGGATTGTCAACGATATTGCGCTGCGAAAAAGTGGCGGGGTCGCTGTCCGGTTTGACCTTCACCCAGCCCAGACTCTGTAACACCAGCACCGCGCGATATTCGTTCGACGGCTGGTTCGGTACCGACACGACGGTCCCTGCCGCCGGCGTCCCCAGGGTGGTCAGTTTACCGCCGTACAGCCCCATCGGCGGCGTGGGGACCTGCACAATGCCCACGTTATCGATCCCCAGCCGCTCATTAATTGCTTTCAGATATACCGGATGCTGCATAATATTCGCTTCGATATCCCCGCGGGCTACTGCATCATTCACCTGAATACCGTCGCTGAAATCCTTATATTCGATTTTATATCCTTTACTCAATAAATAGGGCGCAACGCCTTTCTCAAATTGTTCTTTGTACGGCCCGGGGTTAAAGCCGACGCGAATAAGATGTTCGTCGGCGGCGGCATAAAAAGAGGTGGCCGACAACAGGGCGAGAGTCATCCCGAGCGCAACTGACTTGTTCATAAGGTATTTTCCTGGAAGGTTGGCGATATTGAGCGATTAAATCACAGCCGACTGTGGGTTGTAAGCCAGAACGCCGGATTTCCTTTTGCTAATTCCTCATTAACTTTTGCTATATCGACATATCCTAAAAACAAGAATCCTTTGCGTTTTTTGTTATTTAGCCAGGCGCAATAAATCCCTTAAAGATGGCTAATTATTCGTGACTTAAACCGGGAATGTTATGCCTGATTTTACTGCTTCGCCGCTGGTGGACGCGCTGGAAGAGAATCTGTTCAGCCTGCTGGAAAAACTGGCCGCGGAGGTCAACACCGAAGCGCTACCGCTGATCGATCTTTCCAGCGGCAGTCCGGATCAACCCACCCCGCCGGAAGTGATTGACTCGCTGCAGAGCGCCATTCATCGTCGTGAAAACCATGGCTACCCGTCGTTCTGGGGCAAACCACAGGTCCGCGAGGCGATCGCCCAGTTCTACCGCCGGCAGTATGATGTGGAACTCGATCCGCACAGCGAAGTCGCCGTGTTTCAGGGTTCGCATATCGGCATTGGCGGCATCCCGCGGGCGCTGCTCAGCCCCGGTCAATATCTGATCTCCACCGATCCCTGCTATCCAATTTACCGCTCGGCGGCGCTGCAGTCCCAGGCCGCGTTTTATGGCCTGCCGCTCAGGGCGGAGAACCATTTCCTGCCGGATTTTAACGACCTCCCCCGGGAGGTCGCTGACAAGGCCGGGCTGGTGGTGCTTAACTACCCGCATAATCCAACCGGCGCCCTCGCCACGCCGGCGCTGTTCGCCAGCGCTCTGCAATTTGCCCGTCGTCACCAGGTGCCGATCCTCCATGATTTTGCCTATGCGGCCATCGGCAGCGCGGCCAGCGATGCGCCGCTGAGCCTCTTCTCCCAGCCCGACGCGAAAGCATGGGGAGTGGAAACCTATACTTTTTCCAAGACCTTTAATATGGCCGGCTGGCGCTTCGGCTTCGCGGTCGGCAACGCCTCGATTATCCGGGCGTTTAAAAAGCTGCACACCCATAGCTACAGCACGGTGTTTGGCGCGATTCAGGATGCGGCGATCGCCGCGCTCAACCTGCCGGCCGAACGGATTGCGCAGCTGACGGCGGTCTATCATCAACGTCGGGAGTGGGTTCTGCGTCGACTGGCCGCGCTGCGCTGGCCAGCGCGTGCTGCACAAGGCACTTTCTTCCTCTGGCTCGGCGTGCCGCCCGGCTACCGTTCGCAGGCGTTTGCCCGCCTGCTGCTGCAGGAAGCGCATATTCTGGTGGCGCCGGGCACTGGTTTTGGCGAAGGGGGTGAAGGGTTTATTCGCATCAGCCTCACGGCAGGCGACGAGGCGCTGAGCAACGCGCTGGACCGTCTTGCGCGGCTGGCGCTGTTTTAGTCCGTCGCCGGGGTTACTTCGCTGACGAGTCCATCACCGACAGCACAATTTTGCCCTGCAGACGACCTTGCACCGCTCGCTCGTGCGCCATCTGCGCCTGCGCAAGGGGGAAAACGCTGTCAATCGCCACCCGGATGACTCCGGCGTCCAGCAGGCCGGCAAGCCGGGCGAGCTGCGCGCCGCTGGAGCGCACCTGGGTGGTCGAGACCGTCACTCCGCGCTGTCGCGCCTCTTCCGCCCCGGCAAAGCCGAGCGGAAAAATCGGGTACAGCGCGCCGCCGCGCCGCAGGGTACGCAGAAAACGACCGCTGGCCGGGCCGCCCGGGGCATCGATGACCAGATCCAGGTCACGCACCGCCTCCTCAACCGCAGTGGTCGTATAGTCGATAACGGCATCGGCGCCGAGCTGACGTAAAAAGGCTTCATGGCGGCCCGCGGCGACGGCAATCACCTCGGCGCCCTGCCACTTCGCCAGCTGTACGGCGAAATGACCAACGCCGCCCGCCGCACCGTTGACCAGAACGCGTTTACCCGCCAGCGGCACCGGCCGATGCGGCCCCGGCTGCAGCGGATTCGCCACCTCATGCCCGGGATCGATCATGAACTGCCAGGCGGTGAGGAGCGACATCGGCACCGCGGCGGCCTGCTGATGGCTCAGGGTTAGGGGTTTGCGGGCCAGGTCGCTGACCGGTACGCTAACGTACTCGGCGTAAGCGCGGCTGCCCCCTGCCGCCCCTTCAGGAAATCGCGCCATGGCGTAGACTTCGTCGCCGACCGCCACCTCCCGGACGTCATCCGCCCGCGCCACCACCATCCCGGAGAGATCGGTCCCGAGGATCAAGGGAAAGCGGACCTCGGGCCGCCACTCCGGGGGCAGCTGTTGATAGCCATCGCGCAGATAGCTGTCCGGTGGGTTCACGCCCACCGCGTGCACCTGCACCAGCACCTCGCCAGCCTGCAACACCGGCAGTGGCGCATCGTCATAGCTCAGGACTTCCGGCCCGCCAAAGGCGTGCTGTTGAACAGCCTTCATCATCTGCGTCGACATCGCTTTCTCCTCATATGGAAATGCGTTATATTTAACGGAGCAGTGTTCCGAATATATGGAGCAGTGCTCCGATTGTCAAGGAACGCCAATGAGAGCTGATGCCAGAAAAAATTATGATCTGTTGATCGACGTGGCCCGGGAAGTGTTTGTGGAGCAAGGCGCCGAGGCCTCGCTGCGCGATATCGCCCGCCGGGCGGGCGTCGGAATGGGAACCCTCTACCGCCACTTTCCCAACCGCGACAGCCTGCTGGAAGCCCTGCTCCGCAGCCGCTTTGCGGCGCTAACCGCCCGGGCTGAGTCGCTTCTGCTCGTCGCCGATCCTGCCGCGGCGCTGCTGGAGTGGCTGGCCGAGAGCGTGGCGTTTACCCATCAGCATCGCGGGATCATCGCCCCGCTGATGAGCGCCATCGACGATCCTGAGTCCGCCCTGCACAGCGCCTGCGTTGCCCTGCGCGCCGCCGGTACGTCGCTGCTGACCCGCGCGCAGCAGGCCGGGCAGGCACGGCCAGATCTCAGCGGAGACGAACTGTTCGATCTGATCGCCGCGCTTGCCTGGCTGCGGGAGCAGCCCTCCCATGCCCCGCGCGCAGAGCGGATTTTAGCGGTGCTGGCCGACGCGATCCTGACTGCCGCCTAGCGGCGGCCAGCCACCGACGAGACAGCGCGCCTCGAGAGTGACCGGTACGCCCGCCTTTAACGATTAAACGCCCAGTTGGCCCCGCTGGTCAGCGCCCGCTCGAAGGCGGGACGGCCAGGGCCGGACAGCCAGCCGGCGAAGGTGTGCAGCTGCGGGTGCAGCTGGCGCATGGCGTCGAGGTCGGCGTGCCCGGCCAGCCGCCCGTCGTCCACCAGCCCGGTCAGCTTGTGCAGAAAAGGGCTGGCGGCCAGCACCTCATCGGAAAATCGCGAATAGGGGATCGGCCGTCCCGCCGCCGCGGAGAATAACGCCTCCAGTTGACGGCCGGTCACGCTGTCGCTGGCGATCTCAAACGTCTTGCCGGCAAACCGCGCTGGCGCGGCAAAAACCGCCGCGACTAGATGGCCGATATCCTCCACCGCCAGCACCTGCATCCTCCCCTCCGGCAGCATAAAAAAATGAAAATGACCCTCATCAAGGCCAAAACCGGGCATCACCAGCAGCTCCATAAAGGTGGCGGGCCGCACGATGGTCGCCGCCAGCGGCAGGCGGCGGATATGCCGTTCAATTTCCGCTTTGGTGTCATAATGCGCTACGCCGGTGGGCGTCTCCCCCGCCGCGCTGCCGGAGCTGTACACCAGATGCTTCACCCCGCACTCGACGGCGAGATCGGCGATGGTTATCCCGTAGCGTACCTCCTGCTCATCGGTCACCGTCCCTCCCGGCGAACTGGGCTGGACGCTGAAGACGCCGTCGACCCCGGCCATTGCCGATCGCATTGCCGCCCGGTCTTCAAAGGTACCCACGACCAGCTCGGCTCCCCGTGCCGCCAGCGCAGCGTCCCCGGCGGAGAAAGGATCCCTGACCAGCGCCCGAACCCGCCAGCCGCGGTGCAGCAGCGCCCGCGCCACCGAGCCGCCCTGCTGACCGGTCGCGCCAAAAACCAACACGCTTTGCGCATTATTCATCACTGTTCCCCTTATCTTCAGCCTGTTGCCCGGCCTCTCGCCAGCGATAGTCACCTTGCTTATCCTCCTCCAGCCAGCCGCAGGAAGACCCGGCAAAATGCCCGGTGAACCATTGAGCATGATGGCTTGCCCCCCACGCCATCATCTCCCGTCGGGAGGCTTCCGCCTGCCGGGGATCGCCGCAGAACGCTGAGTTCCACTGCGGATGGGCAAACTGGAGCGGGGAATGAAGGAGATCGCCGGAGAAACAGGCGTAATCATCTCCAGCGGCGAGGATCAGCGCGGCATGGTCCGGACTGTGGCCGGGGGTGGGGATAAAGTCGATCCGCCCGCCGACCCGCGGCCGGGCCGCCACATCGACGGTTTCCAGCTGGCCGGCCTCGATCACCGGCAGCAGGCTGTCGAGCCACAGCGCCCGGTAGCGTTCGCTGTTTTTCACCCGCGTCAGCTCTTTTGCCGAGCACAGGTAGCGGGCGTTGGGAAACAGCGGCACCCAGCGATCGTCCTGCCGGACGGTATTCCATCCGACATGGTCGGTATGCAGGTGGGTCAGTAGCACCAGGGTCACGTCCTCCGGGTTCACTCCCGCGGCGCGGAGATTCTCCAGATACGGCGTGTTAAGTTGATGATAGAGCGGATTGCCGCCGCGCTCCCGACCGTTGCCGGTGGCGGTATCGATAACAATCAGATCGTGGGGGGTCTGCACCACCCAGCTGTGGATCGACAGCGCAATCGACTGAATAACGTTGTCCGCCTCCGCTACCGGGAACGCCTCTGGATAGAGCGCCGCCGGCTGCAGGGTAATCTCGCGCTCCGGCACTTTGAAAATCAGGCTATCGCCTGTCTGGTAAGTTTGCATCACACCCTCTGCGCGCATTGCGCTGGTTGATTTATCGGGGTGAGATTCACTATGCTGCCGGGATAACCCACATTCAAATTGATTATCATAATGAAGAAAATCATTGAAAATGATTTTAGTCGTATCGATCTGAATCTGTTGACGGTCTTGATGGTGCTGTACCGCGAAGCGAGCGTCACCCGCACCGCAGAGGTGTTGCATCTTGGCCAGCCGG
This sequence comes from Klebsiella sp. HMSC16C06, assembly GCF_001808325.1. Taxonomy (NCBI): domain Bacteria; kingdom Pseudomonadati; phylum Pseudomonadota; class Gammaproteobacteria; order Enterobacterales; family Enterobacteriaceae; genus Klebsiella; species Klebsiella sp. HMSC16C06. Next base: position 211,746 of record NZ_KV793012.1, on the reverse strand, counting down.
CTATCAGCGGGGCGCTGAAACGCCTGCGCGAGATGTTTGACGACCCGCTGTTCGTGCGCAGCGCCAGAGGCATGCTGCCGACGCCGCGGGCGCAAGCGCTGATGACCGACCTGCAGCCGCTGATGGAAAACCTGCATTCAGCGATGTTTGGCGCCGGGGAGTTCGTCCCGGCGCGCGCACAGCAGCTTTTTCGCATCGGCCTCAGCGACTGGAGCGAACACTGGCTGATGCCCCAGCTGTTACCCGGGCTGATGCAGGAGGCGCCCGGGGTCTCACTGCAGTCGATAGCCGCCGACCCCTTCCAGGTTCGCCAGCTGCTGGAGGAGGAGCGCATTGATGTCGCGGTGTCTGTCAACAAACAGAGCCGCGGGGAGGTGGTCAGCGAGCCGGTGATGACCATGGGAGTCACCACCCTGTGGTCGCCGCAGCAGATCCCCTGTCGCGGGCCGCTGTCGGTGAGCGACTTTGTCGCCTGGGAACATGTGATGGTGGCCTATCGCGAAACCGGCCACGGTGAAATTGACCGCCAGCTCGCCAGCCAGGGACTCGTGCGGCGCGTGCGCTTTGCCACGCAGAATTTCTCCACCTTTCCCCTGCTGCTGACCACCCTGCCGCTGTTCGCCACCGTCCCGCAGGGGCTGGCGCAGCAATGGCAGGCGCAGTATGCGCTGCGCGCGGACGCTCCGCCGGTAGCGTATCCGGAATTTACGCTGTGCATTTTGCGGCACAAACGGCGGGCGCAGGATCCGGCGCTGAACTGGCTGGTGGCGAAGTTAAAACAGGCCATGCGCGGTCAATAACCGGGCCGATGCCCCGGCATCAGGCCTCGCTGAGCGGGGGTTGCAGAACGCGCCTGCTCCAGTCATAAAACGCGCGCACCGCCGGCGGCAGATAGCGGTTTTGCGGATAGACCAGCGACAAGGGAAGATCAGAAGCGGCCTGCTCCAGACAGGCGACCAGCGCCCCGCTCTGCAGATAAGGTTGCGCCAGATAGCTGGCGACGCGGATCAGGCCCAGCCCCTGAACGCCGGCCTGGATATAGGCATCGGTATCGTCGACCACCAGCGTCTCCTGCATACGGATCGCGCAGTCGCCGTCATTGAGAGAGAAAAGCCAGTCGATGGTCCGCCCGGTACGGTGGTTCAGGTAGCCCACCGCCCGGTGCTGGTGCAGATCGTCGATGCCCTGCGGCCGGCCGTGGGCCGCTAGCCAGGCCGGCGAGGCGAGGACCATCCAGCGGTAGCGGGCCAGAGGACGCGCCACCAGGGTGGTGGAATCTTCGATCCGCCCGGTACGGATCACGCAGTCGAATCCCTCCTGAATAATATCTTCCACGTTGTCGCTTGAGCAGAGGATCAGCTCCAGGTCGGGATACTGCTGCAAAAACTCGCCGATCCTCGGCAGAATGCAGTGGCGGGCAAGGGATTGCGGCATCCCCACTTTGAATCGCCCGGCGGGCTGAGCCGAGCGCCCGGGAAAAGAGGCTTCCATCGCCGCCATCTCGGCCAGCAGCCTTTTACACTCCTCATAATACCGGCGACCCTCCGCCGTCACGCTGAGCTTGCGGGTGGTGCGCTGGAGAAGCTGCGCCCCGAGCCAGGCTTCCAGCTCCTTCACCACCCGCGATACCGTGGAGCGCGGCTGCCCGAGCACCTCCGCCGCACGGGCGAAGCTGTGGGCATCCACAACCGCAACATACAACTGCATGGCATCCAGTCTGTCCATTTCGTACTCCCCCGGCAATTATTATCCCATTATCACGAACAGTCTAACCCGAAATCCTGTTCTTATCGAATGATGCCCGCCCCCCTACACTGAGCCTGTAGCCAGTCAGTACAAGGCTTAACTGAGCAAGGAGTCAAAATGAAAACTGATAATTTTAATCATGAGGAAAAGGTATTGGTGCTGGGAGCGGGACAACTGGGCGCCGCCGTTCTCGATGCGCTGGTGCCTGCGGTGATCCAGCGCCAGGGCACGGTCTCGGTTATCGTCTCGCCGCGGGCCTGGGATGAAACCGGCCAGCTGCGGTCGGCAAACCATCAGGCGCTGGCCGACGCCGGGGCCACTTTTCTGGCGGTCGACATCGCCGGTGGATCCCAGGAGGCCCTCGCCGGGCAGTTCCGCGGATTCACCACCGTGATTAACTGCATGGGGTTTGTCGCCGGACCGGGCACACAGCTGAAAATCACCCGCGCGGTGCTGGCGGCCGGGGTACCCCGCTATTTTCCCTGGCAGTTTGGCGTCAATTACGATGTGGTTGGCAAAGGCAGCGGTCAGCCGGTCTGGGACGAGCAGTACGATGTCCGGACCCTGCTGCGCGCGCAGCGGGCCACGGAGTGGGTCATTGTCTCCACCGGGATGTTTACCAGCTTTCTCTTCGAGCCAGACTTCGATGTGGTGAATTTATCCAACCGAACCCTTCACGCCCTTGGCAGCTGGGATACCCAGGTGACCGTCACCTCACCGGCGGATATTGGCCGCCTGACCACGGCGATTTATCTGCATCAGCCGCGGATCGTCAACGAGGTGGTGTTTGTTGCCGGCGAAACGACCTCTTACCGGCAGCTGGCAGATACCGTGGAGCGCGTAACGCAGCAGACGTTCAGCAAAGCCGTCCACACCCTGCCCGCCCTGCTGGAGCAGCTACGGACAGACCCGGATGACGCCATGCTGCGCTATCGCGCCGCCTTCGCCCGGGGGGATGGCGTGTGGTGGCCGATGGGCGACACCTGGAATGCCCGCCACCAGCTGCCGACCCAGGACATTGCCGGCTGGCTGCAGACCGCGCGCTGATTTTCTCTCACAGGACAGAATGACGATGAACAAGTTGATTCCACTGATCGTATTGAGTTGTCTGCTGCCCCTGGCGGCAAATGCCAGAACCATCACCGCCACCGGCGATACCCTGGACCATGCGGAGAGCAAAATCCGCCAGCAGGCCGCCCGCGAGGGCGCGACTACCTATCGCATCACTGAAGCGCGGATGGGCAACAAAGTGCATATCACGGCGAAAATCGCGGACTAAACCACCGGCGTCAGGCTCAGGGATGAGCTGCCGCCAGCCCGCGCGCCAGGTCAGGCGCTCATTTTTTCCCGTCGACGATCGCGGCCCGGCGGCGCGCCGTACAGGCGAGCGTATTCCCGGGTGAACTGCGACACGCTGATATAGCCCACCTCCCCGGCAGCCTGGGCAATGCTCATCCCTTCCGCCAACATCAGGCGGCGGGCGTGGATCAGGCGTAACTGCTTCTGAAACTGCAGCGGCGACAGCGTAGTCATGGCGCGGAAATGACGGTGAAAGACAGAGACGCTCATCCCGGCGGCGTCGGCCAGGGCGTCAACGCTGACTGGCTGCATAAAATCCCGGCGCAGCATCGCCACCGCCCGGCGGATCCGCGCCGAATAGCTGTCTACGGCGCCCAGCGCCCGAATGGCCGGCCCATGGACACTCTGCAACAGCCAGTAATGCAGCTCCCGCCGCAGACCTTCCCCCAGCACCGCCAGCGCCCCCGGTTGTTCAAACAGCCTTGCCAGCCGGTAAGCGGCATCCGTCACATCGGCGTTCATCGGTTCGATACCAACGCGGGGCGCCTCATCCGGCCCTGACGGCCCGGCCTCCTGCAGCTCGCGCAGGATAGCCAGGTCCAGCTCCAGCACCAGCGCGTAATAGGGAAAACGCTGACTGGCCTCGGTGATCTGGCTGGTGGTGGGGACATCCGCGGCAATCACCATCGCCTCGCCCGGGCCATAGTCAAAGCTCGCCAGGCCGGTGGTCACGCTCTTGCGCCCCTGGAGCAGCATGGCCACCAGCGGCCTGGCGATGGCCGCCTGCAGGTCGCCAGGATGCAGGGCCCGCACCAGGGTGATGCCGGGAACCGGGGTAACCGCCACCCCGCTGCTATCGACATGAGCATCGGCAAACCGGCGGCAGAGATCGAACAGGGCGTCGCGCATAAGATCCTTTCAGGCAAGTTTTAAAGCCTGAGTATGCGCTATTTCCCGGGAAAAGGGAGTGAACGGAGAGAAATGGGCAAAAAATAACAAGGATTGGGCAACCCGGCCTGACGCGCGGCCCCTATTGTAGAGCCTCAACATACCAGAGAGGACCGAACATGACTAAGATTGCACTTATTACCGGCGCCAACCGCGGCCTTGGCCGTCAGACTGCACTGGATATCGCCCGCCAGGGTGGGGATGTCATCGTCACCTGCCGCGGCAATCTCGAACAGGCGGAAGCGGTGGTCGCCGACATCCGCGCCCTGGGGCGCAAGGCCATCGCCCTGCCGCTGGATATGGCGCAAACCGCCAGCTTCCCGGCTTTCGCCGACAGCCTCGGCAGCGCGCTGGCCAGCGTCTGGGGGCGGGCCACTTTCGACCACCTGATCAATAACGCAGGGCACGGCGAATTCGCCCCGCTGGCCGAAACGCGCGAAGCGCAGTTCGACGGGCTGTTTAACGTCCACGTCAAGGGGGTATTTTTCCTCATACAAACCCTGCTGCCGCTGCTGGCAGACGGCGGACGGATCGTTAACTTCTCCTCCGGGCTGACCCGCGTCTCCTATCCTGGCTTCTCCGCCTACGCTGCGGCCAAAGCGGCCGTGGAGATGCTGAGCGTGTACATGGCCCGCGAGCTGGGCGGACGCGGCATCACCGTCAATACCATCGCCCCCGGGGCTATCGCCACCGATTTTGGCGGCGGGCTGGTGCGGGACGACGCGGGGGTTAACGCGCAGTTTGCCGCCATGACGGCGCTGGGACGGGTGGGCGTTCCTGAGGATATTGGGCCAATGATCGCCAGCCTGCTGCGCGACGATAACCGCTGGGTGACCGCCCAGCGGATCGAGGTGTCGGGCGGACAAACCATCTGACGACTCAGGCTGGCAGGATGTGCTCCAGCGCCAGGCCTGCCAGCCGCACGGTCTCCAGGAGACGCGGCAGACTATCCCCTTCCCGCGCTTTCGCCGACAGGCCAAGCATCAGTGTATCCATATAGTCAGTCACCCGCAGCGCGTCCTGCGGGCGATGGCGGGCGATATACTGCTGGATTTTGGCTCTTGCCGCGGCATGCCATTCGCCAGCCGCCCCTCGGGCGTCGGCATCCTGGCAATGTACCCCCTCCAGCACCAGACAGCCGGCGGCGGCCGGATCGGCCACATAGCGGCGAGCCGCCTCCTGCAGCACGGCGATGAGCGACGCCGCCACCGGCTGGTCGTCTCGCAGCAGGGCGTCGATGGGAATGGCCCCGGTCTGGCTGTAGCGCTGCAGGACGCGGGTATACAGCCCGAGCTTGCTGCCGAAAGCGGCATAAAAACTCGGGGGGTTGATGCCGAAAGCCTGGGTCAGATCGGCCACGCTCACCGCGTCATAGCCTCGCGCGTGAAAGAGGCGTTGCGCCGTTTCAATGGCCTGTTCCGCATCAAACTGGCGAGGACGTCCCGGAGTACGCCCTGATTTTGTAGTGGTCACTATATTAATCCTTGACAGCCTGTTTTGCCGCAGCATATTGTAATCGTCACTACAATATCATGAGGTACGGGATATGACAGCATTTCACAACAAATCAGTGCTGGTTTTAGGCGGGAGTCGGGGAATTGGCGCGGCGATTGTCAGGCGTTTTGTCGCCGATGGCGCATCGGTGGTGTTTAGCTATTCCGGTTCGCCGGAAGCGGCCGAGCGGCTGGCGGCGGAGACCGGCAGCACGGCGGTGCAGGCGGATAGCGCCGATCGTGATGCGGTGATAAGCCTGGTCCGCGACAGCGGCCCGCTGGACGTGTTAGTGGTCAATGCCGGGATCGCCATTTTCGGCGATGCCCTCGAGCAGGACAGCGATGCCATCGATCGCCTGTTCCGCATCAATATTCATGCCCCCTACCATGCCTCCGTGGAAGCGGCGCGCCGCATGCCGGAAGGCGGGCGCATTATTGTCATCGGTTCGGTCAATGGCGATCGCATGCCGGTGCCGGGAATGGCGGCCTATGCGGTCAGCAAATCGGCCCTGCAGGGGCTGGCGCGTGGCCTGGCGCGTGATTTTGGCCCGCGCGGCATCACGGTCAACGTCGTCCAGCCCGGCCCTGTTGATACCGACGCCAACCCGGAGAACGGTCCGATGAAAGAGCTGATGCACAGCTTTATGGCCATTAAGCGCCATGGCCGCCCGGAAGAGGTGGCGGGAATGGTGGCGTGGCTGGCCGGTCCGGAGGCGTCATTTGTCACTGGCGCCATGCACACCATCGACGGCGCGTTTGGCGCCTGATATCCCCGGGCGGCGATGCGCGCTTTGCACCGCCGCCGCGGGAACGTCATCGCCTGTCAGGGATCATCAGGCCAGGCTGTCGACCGCCATAAAAAAGCGATCTTCGGTAAGCATACGCCGCGCTTGCGGGGACTGGTGCGCCTTGCGGATCATCCAGCCATCCTCCGGGGCCAGGCTAAGATAAAACACCTCCCGGGATCCCGCGCCGCCGGGTGCCTCGAGACTCAGCGTCACGATCCCCTTTTCCACGCCATCCAACAACTGCTGTGGCACGATATTGACGCTGCGCTCGCCGTTTTGCAGACGAATGGCCGGGATATCGTAGCGGCAGATGCCGCTGTTGAGGCTGTAGCCAAGGGTACTCAGATCGTGGAGGTGGCGGGTCGAAATCACCACCTCGATACCCGTTCCGTCAAACCACTGACTTACCTGCTGAGCCAGCGCCGCCATTTGCTGGCGAAACCTGGCGATATCCGCGGCGGCCGCCCCGTCGAGGGCCGCTGTCCGCTGCGGATTTTGCTGTTGCTGCAGTTTCTTAAAAAAACTTTCCCTCGCTGTCACGTTATCTCCCTGTACTGTGGTGAAGCCGGTGGGCTGGATGAAGATGGTTATCGCCCGTTCGCTGGTTACGAAGATTGAGGGCGAACTGGCGCGATGGCCCCGCCGCAAATGTTTGTTTTCGATATTACTTCGCCGCTTCAGGCCTGAGCCGTAGCTGGTTGCGTTCGGCGGTGAAAATGCGCGGCTTGTCCGGATCCAATTCCTCACGCCCCAGCACCTGCTTCCAGGTATTCCTGTCTGTGTCCGGATGGCGGAACAGGCCGACAACCGCCACGAACGTCGCCTCCGCTTCCAGCGGCATATTCAGACTGGCATCTCCTCCGGGACTGATCACCACATCGCGACTGGCGAGGAGATCGGCGGCGAGCAGAATATCCCCCTCCTCCAGCAGCTGCTGGTAAACCAGCCGGTCAAAGGTCTGGCGATCTTTAAGCTGATAGATGCGCACCACCACCGGTTCAGAGAGCGAGTGATTCTCTCTGGCATCGGTGTTGAGCGCTTCACGCGCGGTAAAGTCCAGATGCAGCGTATTAATTTTCTTATAAAAAACGGCGTTGAAGGCATTTTTGGTCCCCTCCGAGACGCGCTGGGTGAGCCCGCACCCGCTCAGACAAAGCGCAAGCAGGGGCAGCAGGCAGGCGGTTTTAGTCAAACTTGTACGTAACACGTCGGTTTCCTTGTAGAAAGGTGGCAGGCTGCAGGCCCGTATAGGTACCCAGCTCGGTGGTAAAGGTCTGAGGAATATCGTCCTCACTCTCGCCCTCCCCCACGCCCAGCACGCCGTTCATACCGAGCCAGAACGGCTCGTCCCCCAGCGGCGGGACAGCCAGCAGTCGGGTCGGCGCGGTCAGGGTGATGTCGGCCCGGAATCGCCAGCCGAGGTATACCCGCAGCAGGATGAGAAAGTCCCGAAACAGCGGGCCGTCAGGCTTCCAGCCCTGCGCCTCCGCGGGATTGTCGGTGGTAAGGGCAACGAGGAGCTGGCTGCTGGCATCCATCGCTTCGTCACCCAGCGGCGTATTGCCGTCCAGGAAGAAGTCGTCATCGCCGTAAAACCCCAGCGGCTGGCTGATCGCCACCGGACGCAGGCTGTACGGGCTCACCCTGACGGTGGTCTCCGGGGCCAGCAGGGTGACCAGCGCCTGGATCCCCTGCTGGGTTTTGCCCGGCTGACGCAGCACGCCGGTTAGCGCCAGAAAGCGCGACGCCGGCGAGGCGATATGCTGCGTCGTGCCGGGGATGCCTAGCCCCGCCAGGCCCAGTAGCGACTGCGAGAGACGATCGGTGCCGCCAGGCTCAAAGGTGGCGGGCCAGGAGTATTTCCGCCAGATGCGGTAAAACTGCGTCATGATCCGATGGCTGAAGATATCCAGTAAGCCCTGCAGCGCTTCATGCCCTTCCCTGTGCTGGGCGATATCATCGAGATATGCCGTCGGGAGCGGCGAATCGACACCGTACAACCCCATAAAGGTGGTGCGAATGACCGGCGGCCTGCTGTCATCGGCCTCATCGTATTCCACGGCTTTCAGTTCGCTGGCGGGAAATCCCATTCCCGGATGCGGGTAAAAACGCACCGGATCGTCAGCCGGATGGCTGGTCGCCCCCATCAGCGGTTGGCCGGGACGCCGTTTTTCCAGAAGCTGGCAGAAGCGGTAAAAATTGATCCGCGGCAGGTCGGCCTCCAGCCGCGGGGTCAGCCGGGAATGCGGCGGCTGTGCTTCTCTTCCCATTCCAGTCGTTCTCCGGTTGGTTGCAGAATGATAATCAGGCGGTTGAACAAGTAGATGTCGGTGTAGAGCGCGAAGAAGCGGCTAAGCATCTCGCCAAACAGGCATATATCGCCTCGTCCGGCAAAGCCGTGACTGTCGAGGGTGACTTCAATCTGCACACCGCGCACCAGATGGCCCTGTGCAAAGCGCTCTGTTGCGCGGTGCTTCACGTCGAGGATGGCTTCCAGACGCCGACGATTCATCTCGCTGTCGGTCCATTCATACAGCGCCAGGGTGCCGCGCAGGACCTCCGCGTTATCCATCAGGGAAAGAAAACTGCTGCCCAGATGGCTCAGCACCCGCCAGTGAAAACGGTCCTGGGCGGGGGGATAGCACGGCAGCGTCGGCGCGCAGAGGTTACGCACTGCAATACTGGCGGAAGTGGTTTTCATCACCGTATCGAGCACGGTGCTCTGCAGCGCGCGACGCGGCAGCTGGCCGTTGGTTCCGGTGAGGGTCAGCGACAGGCTTTCATCTTCCGGTACGGTATGATTATCAAAGGCTTCTCCGCCGACGATAAGCCAGGTGTTGTACAGCCCGGAGGGGCCACGGCGCACCCGGGTATGATAGTAATAGTCCGCCGCGTCATGACGCATCATGCCGCCTTTGTGGCGAAAACTTGAGAACGGCGCGTAAACCTGCTGGTGCGAGGAGATCACGGAATCGACGGTGTAAATTTCGGTGTGGCCGTCCTGCACGCGCATCGGGCGCAGCGGGTATTCGGTCTGCAGGGAATTGATGGTCAGCGGATCCGACTCCAGCGGAAACAGGTTGATCACTGGCACGCAGTGCAGGCGCAGCTGCTTTTCGCTGAAGCGGAAGTCATGTTCCCAGCGTTCCGCCAGCACGACGTCGATTTCAAACCACGCCAGTCCGGCCGGAAAAACCACCGTCTCCAGCCCGCGCAGATCGATGAACATGAACTTTTCGCGGAAGGTAAAATACTCCAGCAGCAGCTGGTAACCGCGAAAACTGCGGCCATCTTCAGGCCAGAGGCCGTCATCCTCGCCAAATCCCAGCGCGCTGAAATACCCGTCCAGCGGCCTTCTGTCCACCTCATCGGGGATGCGCAGCCACATCCGGGCCACATTGAGGGTAAAGGCCTCGTGCATGGCGCAGGCCAGCGGCGCATCGGCGTTGCAGTACAGCGGGATATGACTGAGATCGACCCGGCGCCAGTCCGTCAGCTGGCTGCAGGTAAAGCGCAGCGTGATCACCGACCGGCCATCCGTATCGGTGGCCAGCTGGACGCGTTCCAGGGATAACGGCTGCAGAGCGATCGCTTTGGTGGTGGTGTACCGGCAGCGCGTGCCCTTTTCACCGATCGGCCGGGAAAGCACTTCAAAACCTTTGCCTATCGTCATCGATTCTTTCATTTCCGGCCAGTCGGGGGTGAACTCCACGACCGACATCGAGGGAATGGTACGTAAATAATGTGGCCACAGCAGACTGACCACGCCTTCGGTCAGCTCAGGCAGATCGTCATCGAGTTTCTCGCGCATGCGGCCCATCAGGAAGGCAAAACCTTCAAACAGACGCTCGACAAAGGGGTCGCGAGCGCCCGCTTTGTCGAGATTGAGCATTGCCGCCTGCTCAGGATGAGCGCGGGCAAACTCTTCACCCGCTTCCAGCAGGTAGCGCATTTCAGCGTCGTAATAACGCAAGGTTAAATCGTCCATAAATTAATATTGATTTCCTTTCAATCATCAGATTTTGAAACTGGCAACTAAAAAAATAACCTTTATAACACCTGAATTAATACTTATAATTAAATGCCTTTATTTTTTTAAAACATTTATTGCTTGAACCATTTTTAATCGCGCTCTTAAAAAAATCATCTTTTATATAAATCGATGCGTAGCACACGCCCTCTTTTGAAGAAAGAATAAAATTTTGACCACCGCTACCTGCAGCGTTATATTCGTATTGACCACCAACCCTCCAACCAATGTCGAGCGCTGCATCTTTCCTAATCAGAGATGTAAACGAAGCTTTAATCTTAACACTTTTTCCAGGTGCTATAATTTCAGGCTTTGATCGTACTATACGCGCGACTTCGTCAGGCTCAGGTTCGACATTATATATACTCTCACCTGCATATACGAATATAGTTTCGTTAGTGTTATTTATAATAACAACGACTGGCCTTATCGGAATAAAATGAGCGACAAGGACTAACACCGCTATAAATAATGCAATACCCGTTAACGTTTTTGTTTTTTTCAAAATGATTCGTCACTTTTTTCTGGATTATCTGTATTCCAGCACCAATGATTTTCTCTTGAGTGAGGAAGTTGCGCGCCAGGTGTTGTTTCTAAAACGCAAAGAATATTATCTGCCGTCAACGTCTCAGCAAATTCCCCATGTTCATAAAATAGATTAAACCCTATTTTCATGCTAGTAATGTCATCCATGGTATCATCCCCCATGGCACCTGGCGTCATGTTTTGTTCCCAAGTGGACCCTTTCAAGAGAATTGCTTCAGAAAAACCGACACTACGTCCAACATAACCATAATGTATGTTTGACCAAACATCATAAAAATAATCATGCTGTTTAAACTTATGATAATAAGACTTTGATGATTTTCCTTTCCTGGGAAGTGGTCGTGCTACTGCAACGGATGAAAAAAGATCGCGGATCTTCGGTTTATGATCCCAGATTGAACCTGTTTTCACGGTCTGATACCAAATAGCCATTGCAGCAAGTAAATCTGCTTTAGGGGGCGGCCCCAGCCTTGCATAAAAGGGAAGTTTATTCCATTCAGTAAGTCTTTTTATTATAAAATCTTCGTCGATTAAATATCGTATTATTTCTGCCGTATCGCTTCTGACATTCGCCTTTATTTCACTTAGTATATATTCTGCAACTTTAATCGCCCCATCTGTGTGAGTACACTGTCGTTCAGTCTTATTTTCTGGATGAAGATTCTTATAGGGTTCCTGTAAAGATGCCATAAGCCCATTGAGTGAAAATAAAGTAGTTATGCATTCACCTCCTTTCTCATAAGTATCATTCATCATTGATGGAATAAACTTCGCCTTACAGGGGCAAATACTACAGCTGTCGAGGGTTCCGGCCATTCGCCGGCCATGAATGGTATCGTTGTCGATGCCACCGGCAATCTTGTATAGCCCTGCGTGCTTTCCGCAAGTGACGCTGTCCTGCTCCCGGGCAACAGGTTTATCAAACAGAGTGTGATCTTCTGCGCCTGTAGTGATTCTTCCGCCGCAGGTCGTTCTGTCTCCCTGTACCAGATAAAAACCTTTTGCTGCCATATGTTCTCCTTAGTGTCAGTTTCCGTTCTGTTAGCCGCAAAGCACCGCGCTACTGGCTGGATCGAGCGCAATCAGACCTGCCAGCAATTGATCCATCTCCGGTTGCAACCGTAACTTTTCACTCTCGCTGCGCGTGGCTTTCATGCGCAGTAGCCTGAGCCGTCGCGATTTAATCTCGAACAACAGGGCTGGGATCCACTGCGTGAGGGTGATTGATCCCGCCGCATCGTCGAGTTCTCGCAGAAGATAGAGCGCGAGGTCATTCTTCCCCTTTTGTTCGGCCACGCGGGCCATCAGCAGGCGCAACAGCCATTTTTCTTTAGTGGATTCAGTGCCCGGGCGCGTCTGAATCCAGTGGAGTGCAGCATCAAGACCGTCAGTGTCAGCCTTCTCGAGCGCTTCAGGTTCAAGGGCCAGAATGTCGTTATCAGCGCCGCTGGCAGCCGATACTGGCTCATCCTGCCAGACGGACATATCGTCGAGTACACTCTGATTTATCCAGTTCAGCGTGACCTCATCGGCAAATGGTGTGCCGTCGTTAAAAGCTAATGTTTCAAGCCCGGTGAGACGGCGCAGCAATCCTTTCAGATCGGCAATTATAATATCGGCCAGCACATCCTGACCCGACCTCACCAGCGCCTGATGGATATACCATTGCAGGTCAAGCCAGAGGTGGTTAGCGCCACGTGAGAAGGTACTGTCCGCCTGTTCCAGTATCTCCGACCAGCTCTGTTGCAGGTACAGCCGCTTGAGCATGGCACGCTGATCTGCTCTGGGAGGCTCGATACGTGTTTTTCCTTCAGCATCAGGCGCAGGGATGATTGTCAAGGTGTCATGACGAAGGCTTTTCATTAGCCGATGTGCGGCAAGCCAGCCATCGGGTTGAACACGCAGATATGCTGTCAGGGTTCGCGCCTGGGCCAGCAGATCCTGACCGGAGGTGATGTTACTGAGAACCGGCGCTTCGTATTCAGCCATGCGTGAAGCGGTTTGAGCCAGCCCCCGGTTTCCGACGTTCTGCGGCACCACCGCATCGACTCCCCCGCCCTTTATCAAACGAGACTCCAGTGCACCCCAGAGTGCTTGCAGATCTGGCCGTGATGTTTCTGGTTCTGTCGTCAGACAATCATCAATGAGAAGCAGCGCGCCGACGGTACGCCTTGCGTCCTCCCGCACAACTTCTGGAAAAAGTGAAAGACTGTCTAAGATACGAGTACCCGCCAGCCACTCGATGGCTGCTTTGCGGCTACGGTCGCGCTGCGGATAAAGCTGCATACCATATCGTTGCAGCAAGCCTGCCAGCAGCTCCAGCCCATCGGCCAAGCCAGCTTCCCCGTCCTGGTGCAAACGGGCCCAGCAGTAATAGGTAACAATCCGGATATCTTTTGTTGTTGCCAGTAACTGTCCAGCCAACTGGCAAATCAGTACGGTATCGACACCGGAGATCTTATTGACCTCCTCGCGGATACGCTGAAAATCATCGTCATAGCCCGGATCGCTCCCGGTGGGCTGGCTATCACTGATTGGCGAAAGCCAGGACTGCCACTGCGCCTGACGTGACCGGGCCTGCTGGCGCAGTACGCTTTCATCCAACTGACTGGCGGCAACCAAATTTTGTAAAATGCTCATTATTCCATCTCATCCATGTCACTATTCCCTACCCCCGTCGTCAGGGCCTGTGCGCTCTCAGCCGCATCGACAGTGAAAATCTGATCCGGCAGGGTCAATCCGCGCAGCGCCAGAAGCACCAGCGGGCCGCTCCCAAGCTGGGAGCGCAATACCCACTGCAGGGTGCGGCCATCCGGAGCGGTGAAGCTCATCATCCACTGGCTGCGTTCGAGTTGCTGGCGTTTACCCTGCTCCAGCCAGCGAATAAAGCCCCAGGTACCGCTGTAGTCACCGAACAGACGCGTGCCCGCATTGACGGTGGTCCAGGTCAGCAGAGTGCCGGGTTTATACGTCTCCCCCGGCCAGCGGAAAGTCTGCCAGTCGGCCATCTGATTGAAATAGCGCAGCTTTTGGCCGTCTATCGTCAGCTGTGTCTCCACAACCTCCGGGGCAGGCCTGGCCTGTAACTCAAAGCTGATCCCCTGGCTGCCGTCGGTAAAAAGAATGTCGGACAGCTGGCTTAGCTGGTTGATGGCGCGCAGAAAGGCCGGATTAAAGACCAGGCCGTGGCTGTTGACCTTATCCGGCACCCACTGACTGCCTTCTTTATGCAGGACACCGTTCAGCTCCGTCGTGAGAAAACGTTCGATCCGCCCGCTGTCCTTGCGCACAAACTCAGCCAGCATCGGCAGCGAGGCGTCACTTTTGCTGGCGGCAAACGGAAAGCGTCCGTCAAAGGCGGTGTGCCAGTTGGCGACCACCGATCGGCGCCATTTGTCATTCAGACTGGCCGCCGACGGCAGAAGCACGGTTTCCCAGGCCTGAGTCAGCGGCTGCACAAACAGAGTATTACCGAAGCCACTCCACTCTTCGCCAAGGCTTGCCGAAATCAGGCTGCCGTACTGTTGCGTGTCGGTCAGGTCGACGCTTTTCCCCTGGAAGACGGTCTGCGCCAGGGTCTGCATCATCTCCTGCGGATCGGAGGCATTCGCAACCTGCTGCAGGCGCAGGCGCACGCGGGTGATACGGGTCAGATAGGTTTGCAGGCTCAGGGTGCTATCGGCCGACATGACGTTGCTGCCCGTGTTTTTCCCCATCAGCTGGAGCAGTGGGCCGAACGTGTCATCCAGAGGCCCCTGCGGGCCGGTTGCCGACTGGTCGATGACCGGCTTGTCTTTCCCGCCCACCAGGTCTTTGGCCGATTTAATAAGGCTGTCCGACAGCCCCTCCCTTTGTTGCCCCGCCTGCCCCTGCCAGGCAAGGGTATTCATCAGGGCAATCAGCGGCGACTGGCGGACATCGCTTATTAGCGTGAGCTGGTCGGTAACATCGGCGATATTGGTCGTCGGGTTGAGTCGCAGACTGTTGAGAAAATTCAGCCAGCTGCCAGCGAAATCGGTGAAGTAGCGTCGGGTCAGACGCGCTTTCAGCGCCTCCGGCGACAGGTCTGTCGACACCGTTTTGCGCGAATCGCTCAGCACCCAGTCGATTTCCTCCCGGCGCGAGCTGGCTGCCTTATCAATGGCCTGCTGAATGCCGCCTTCCCATGCCTGGCGGGTAAACATCCCCGGGACCACTTCATCGGTGGTAAACAGGCGGCGCGCATCGGTGCCACTGGTCATGTCTTCCAGCGATACATCGGCAAAATTACGACGCACGGATTTAAGCATGTTTTCATATAAGGTGCTTTCGGCATTGCGGCGACCTAGCTGCTGCAACAGAACCTGACGACTCTGACTCACCCGTTGCGCATCCGGGATGATCTTCCACTCTGGCCGCTCGGGCAGCAGGGAGAGATAAAAGGCCCACAAATCCGGCGCCAGACTTTGCCACAGACCGGTCGAGATCCCCATTCGCGTCGGCTGGACCGTTTTCATGGTCTGCGCGAAAAATGCGCCATCGGCTTTATCCGGACGAGCCATCATCAGCCAGGCTTTCAGCTGGTCATAGCCCGGTTTCGCCAGCTGGGCTCGTTGGTCGCTATTGGGGGCGGAGTTGACCAGCGCGCTGAGCGCCTGCTGCAACGCGGCATTGGCCGGGTCACGTATCAGGCGATGATTTGCCACACCGTACCAGGGCAGGACGGCGTCTAATAGTTGCTGATGATGGTCCAGACCAAAGCGCCGATACCAGGGAGCGCCATTCTGCCCATCGTGCACGAGACGGCCGGCCTCATTGCGCAGGGCATGGAGGGCCGTCAGTTGATAGTCAGAAACGGAGGGGTGGGCCACCAGGTCGCGGGCTTTTCCCGCTACCGAAGTAATCTGACTGTAATTGAGGGCAAAGGAGAGCAGCAGTCCCGCCGCCCACAGGCCGAGGATGGCCAGCAGACCGCACGCCAGGCCCCGCTCCCATGCCATTCCCACGTGATGCCCACGTAAACGGCGGCAGTCATCGACGATCCCCTGCCAGGTCGCGGGCAGCGTCAGGAGATGAGGCTGGCCCGCAGGCGAGGTATCCGCCTCCTGATACGGATCTACGGTACGAGGCTCTGGCAGGCTAAACATCAGGCCACGCAGTGCAAACCGCTGCCGCGAGGCGGTCAGCCACGGCGCCAGCTGCCAGCGCCATTGTGCGATCTCCCCGTCGATAAGCTGCTGTCCCAGACGCAGCAAGAAGTCGTGGCGGGTATCTGCTGCGATCTGGTGCATCCCCTGCTCCCGCAGCATGGGCAACATCTGCGCAAGCTGACGGGCGACATCGTCCTCGATAGCGCGTAACGGGAAGCTAACGCCTACCGCCTGCACCGCGCGGTCAGCCTGCGGCCACTCACTGTCGCACAGTTTCCACAGCCAGACCGGGGCGGCATAGCGCAGCAGTTCGCTGATTTTTTCCAGCCCACGCAGATCGCTCTCGCTTATCTGCGGCGTCAGGGTGAGAGACGACGGCATCACCCGCACAATCCCGTCCAGAGGACGGCCGCGGCGCAGCTTGCGCAGCGCGATGTATTTTTCTCGGTCAGGCTCCGATGCAAGGCTGCCGCCGTAAATCAGCACGGTGCGGTTGCCTTCAAGCCAGTGCTGCTGACGCAGGCCAGGCACCAGTTGTTCGATTGCCGCCTCGTCGCCGGTGACTAAAAGCAGGCGGACTTTGCGCCGCCAGTGAATTCCAATTCGGGTTCGCAGATGGTCACGAATCCTGGCACACATCACCACTGCTGGAGAAACAGAGATGTTTTCACTCTCATCTTTTCTCTTATTGTCATCACCACGAGTGACAACCAGGAGCGCCTCAAACTCCTTTTTACCGGCACTGCGAGCTGTCCACAGGAGCATAACTAACATGATAAAGATACATCCGGTAATGCAGCACCCACCAATAAGCCAGTAATTCTGCTGCTGACTATCGCCCTCAAGTCCGGCCATGTCAGGATGTTTCCAGACGATAAATGTCATTGCAGCCAAGAGTAAAAAGAGAATGAATACGACTGAAAGATAGCGACCTTCCGTAGTTTTCGGTGCTAAAAGTAACTTCACAGATCCATCTCCTGTCTTGAAGCTATCGGGGTAATAAGCGTGCTCCATAGCACTTTCTGAGTGGTATCCCCGCAGATAATCATCTGCGGGGAATGTGTTTGTCGGGCGATTTCAGTGGCGGCAGCAATAGCCAGCCAGGGTGCAGCGGCTCCAGCATTCCCCATGGATATATCGAGTGAAATGACAGCCTCATCTTTTACGCACTGCGCAGGATGTGCATTCTGACATCCAATCGCTTCTGCACGTTGCTCACCTGTCATTCCAGCGAGCCATAAATTTTTCACCATACTTTCTTTTAGCGGGACGTTCCAGGCGGCCATCCTCATCCCTTCGCTAAGTTCACCTGAGGGAGCAGCATCTGGCCGGTGTAGTAATGCGAGGGGGTCAAGCGCCTCTTGCGTTAGGCGGTTGCCAAGAAGTAGAGCAACAGCCGCTTCAGCAGTATTGTTTGTAACAACCGGATCAATCTGGAGGCCAACGATCAATAACATTGCTTTATCTTTAATACGTTCATTTAACCAGCGGTCAATTACACTAAGACCACGCCCTTCAACGTGTTCAACAGGAAAAGTGATATTGTTCTTTTGCCATGCCTCATCCCAGTAATGGCGAATGTTCTCCAAAGGCAGCGATGTTGTTACATCAAAAACTACTACTAGTGGGCATTTATCAGGGATTTGTGTAAAAGGAATGTCTGCAATCATCTGCGAAAAAATATTCATTATCACGAATTCCATAGAATCCTGCGGGCTGGAAGAAATTTGGCTCATTCTGGCGCTTTCATTACCATCCCGGCCGACCTGTGAAACAATAATGCTGTCGTTGTTTTGCATAGCAATAGCGGTATCTTTCTGAGCAACTGATGAGTGGCCGGTAATAAATGTTGCACTCAGCACTTGTAATGCACGCCGTGCCTTACGGGTTTCTCGAAGAATCCACTGTTCTCGCTGTTTGTCAAAAGCGTTTGCTTTGCTATCCTGTAAAGACCAAACAAGCAGACGAGAAGAAAGCAAGACACTCCACAAAGCAACAGGAAAACCTAAAGCTAATCTCCAGAAGTACAGATTTTCAACATAACGCCCAAATATACGCATTATGATAATACTGACTGAAAGCATGACAACCAGAGCAACAAGCCAACGAGAAAATTTCAGAGGCTTAGGTCTGGGGTAGCGTTCTGGCAAATGTTTAAGTGTATATGGCATTAATTTCCTCATATTACAGGATGGCTAAATTAGCTTGATATGCAGGCGAAACAAAAACTCACCACATTATATTTCTTTCATCAGCAAACTCACACTTAAACATACGACCATCCTTTTTGGTAAAAAACAGAAATCAACGTGCTAGTTTACTTTTGTCGTTGAAGTGGCCTTCCATTTTTTTCAGCATGTAATTTAACAGAGACTTGTCTTTTTTAATTATAATCAGGAATCGGAGGGTTTTCTCCACCACACCTACCGTTTTCAACTATGATATTCTCTTCCCCTCGTAGGGCATATTTCAATCCATTTTATACGCGAAATAGTTGACAGTAACTGGGTCTATCCCACCAATACATCCAATTTATAAGCAAATAAAACAGTGCCTTCGTCATTGGTAAAGCTACTGTTTATTTCAACTGATTCTTTTACCCCCCATTCAGATTAATATCCATTTCACAGTCAATAATATAATCATTTGAAATGCAATCATCCTTACCCTTTGTCACCTGTTTTACAGATAAATACTCTGCAGTATTATTCTGGTTGATTTCCTTTTTCATCACCAGTAAATGCTTACCAGAATTACCTTCCCACTTTGTAGAAAAGATTGGATTTTTAGTAAAAATAGAGTTTATTGGCTACAAAATAATATGCAACACAACCTAAAAAGCAGCAAGAGCGCTGAATAATGATTAATCAACAACACCCTTAATTTAGGGCGAGATGCTTACATCAATACTCACAAGCTATTTTTGCAGCATAAATTTATTGGCAGCTTTGCAAGCTAAAGTTCCGTCGGGAAGAGAATCAAACAAAGAGGTAAAGTTATATAGAACTGTTTTCCCATTAACTTTCTTAAATTCAATAAAATACCCATAAGCACCATCATCATCACATTTTTTTCTAATAGACTCTGGTAGTGCAAAAGATACATTCCATACACACACTTTTTCATTTGGGAAAACTGCCGATGTGTTAACAGGATACTTTGATTTTTTGTCCACTCCCCAGCCATAGTAAACCTCAGATACATTGACAAGTGTACTGTATTTATTTTTGATAAGTATATCACTTTCAACATAACGCCTCATTTCTTTTGAAGACATTTCATTCAACAACTTCTTATTATTTTTTTTGAAAACCTCTCTTAGAGAATCTATATTTGAGTTATCCATACACTCTTCTGCCAGTACACATGAGCTGTAACCAAGTAACAATGCTAAAACATAATAATACTTCACATCACCTCCAGTATTAAATTTTTTTTATCACCTTGTTCTTCCATCCTCTTTCGAGAGTAGATTGGCTCCAAGGCTTTCACGCAACTCTGCAATATTAGAAATCGCTGCTTCTCTCGAGCCCGAATTTATTATTTTTTGTGCATAAGAATAATATGAATTAGGTACATAGAACCCTATCAACTCATAATGTAACCGTCCATTGATATAAACTTGATATAACGGGTTTATTGTTACTCTATCTCCCTGATTTCCGCCAAGCACACCTATTTCTCCATCCTCAAAAAGACAGTATATAAAAGCAACGTGCCCTTTCCAAGATCCTTTTTTCCGCAAAACGACTATTGCGCCGTATATAGGTTGAGACACTTTTATAAAACTTTTATTTTTCGAGAAAGATTGAGAACTGGCGCTACCAGATGTTGAATACCCAGATTCTTTAAGGCAATAATTTACAAAAGAAGCACACCACGGATTAGAGTCACCAACCATTGATGACATATTAATGCCTGTCTTCTTATGGTAGTTTATTCCGCCATCGCCTTCCTTTACACGCCCCCATTTCCATCGAGTATCTCCCTCCTCGAATGCAACCGCCATCCACGGAGCCTCTCGCTGATCATGAGGAAGTAACGCAATCGGATTACCGGAATTTTTTCCTCCGACTGATTCCAGCGTTTTTTTATTGGAATTTACTTCTTTGTTTTGCAGTTGTTTTTTACTCACTGTTTTTGAGGTTGGAGGATTAATTGCTGAGTTATCGGACTCGACCGCAGTATTGTTACCATTTTTTCTTATAGAAATTGATTGCCCCGGATATATTTTATTAGGGTCTGATATATTATTCTGACGCGCAATATCGTCAACATTCGCACCATTTTTTTCTGCGATCTTCGCCAGCGTGTCACCAGGTACAAC
>NZ_KV793012.1:29184-191420 GCF_001808325.1 Klebsiella sp. HMSC16C06 | reverse complement strand
TTGGCAATTTCATCAGTGCTTGTCTTATAACGTTTGGCAATTTTTGATAGAGAATCTCCTGGTGTAAGCACACCCGTTTTAGTTCCACGCACTTTTTGAGATTTCCGGGGTTTCAGCCATCAGCCGGTATTCTTCCGGCGTCAGGTTATTCAGGGATTCGTGGGGGCGCTCGCCGTTATATTCAGCCAGCCAGCGCTCTGTAATTTCCCGTGCTTCATTCAGTGTTCTGAACAGATAAAAATCCAGTATTTCTGTTCTGTATGTCCGGTTGAACCGTTCGATAAAGGCATTCTGCGTTGGCTTGCCGGGCCTGATAAAATCCAGCATCACACCATGCTCTTCTGCCCATTGTGCCAGCGTCAGCGAGACCAGTTCCGGACCGTTATCCATCCGCATCTTTAGCGGATATCCGCGGTTTGCCACGATCCTGTCCAGCACTCTCACGACCCGCTGCGCCGGGATATTCAGGTCAATTTCGAGCGCCAGTGCTTCGCGGTTAAAATCATCCACCACGTTGAAGGTCCGGAAGCGTCTGCCGCACACCAGCGCATCGTGCATAAAATCGATGGACCTGCTCTGGTTCATCGCCTCTGGCGTCACCAGCGGAACCGGATTGCGCACTGGCAGGCGCTGTTTTCCCTTACGGCGAAAAATTCAGTTTCAGCAGGCAGTAAATCCGGTGAACGCGCTTATGGTTCCAGCTTTTGCCCTGCCTGCGCAGCACCTGAAAAAGCTTTTCAAATCCGTATCGCGGATAGCGTTCAGCCGCCACGGTCAGCGCCATAATGACTGGCTCATCACGTTGCGTATCAGGCTGATAACGAAATACCGTCCTGCTCAACGACAATATACTGCATGCCTGACGTAAGCTCATGGCAAACTGCGCGGTCAGATAGCTGACCAGCTCACGCTTTATCGCTGGTTTTAAAGCTTTTTTTCAATAACGTCTTTCAATGCGCGGCACTCGAGGCTCAGGTCCGCAAACATCTGTTTCAACCGGCGGTTTTCATCTTCGAGGTCCTTCATCTTTTTGATATCAGAGGCTTCCATACCGCCGAACTTCGCTTTCCAGTTGTAGTACGAGGCCTCAGAAATCCCCGGCTTCGCGGCACACATCTTTGACGGTGCGTCCGGCTTCGACGGACTTCAGAACGGCGATGATCTGGTGTTCGGTGAATCGGGCTTTGCGCATGGCGATCTCCTCCATGAACATAATCAGTATGCAGGAAGATCTCTAAATGTGAATGGTCCGCTTTACCGGGATGCTTACATGACATTTCCCCAGCAATGGCGCTTGAAAAACACAACATACTTATGATTAATGAAATGTATCTAAACAAAACAACTGACCCCAATATCATTAAGGACTGGAAGGGAGTATCTTTGATCTTATAGATTGGCAAATGGACCTTCCTAAAAGCTTATAGCTAATAATTCCATCAACATTCAACTCATTCGTAAAGATATGCCCAGGGGCTTTTGAATCGAACGTATAAATAAATAATTTATTATCTTTCATTGCATAAAAAAGAACTCCATCAAATCCAGAAACTTGATCATCAGAGTAAGATGATAATATTTTGGCAATCTGAGTTCTGGATGATAAGTCTGTTATGGATTTTATTAATATATTGTCATCAATACCTTTTGGGAGCGTATTCAAATATACGTTATCAATATAAGGAGTATAATCATTTTGATCGCACGAAGGAGTGTGAGGATTGTCCACACCGTAATAATTTCTAAAAAAGCCATCAAGGACATATTTATAATCACTTGCAGAAGGCAATGCCTTTACAAGTAAGGATATTCCTCCGGGATCACCTGCCATCACTCTCAATGACAACAACAGTAGCATACTTATACCTATAAAATTTTTCATCGACCGCCACCTTCATCTTTCACAGATTTAGTTTTGCTATCAAACCCGAATAAATTATTGTTTACATCGTCAACATCAACTATAGGTAATTCCGCTGAATTTTTTGAATAATATTCTTTATACGCGACAGGTATATAATATTTATAAAATTTTTGATACACAGGAGTTTCCTTTTTTTTTCTAACAGTCATGCTGAATCTAGATGTTGGTTTCGTGGTACTATACATCGATAACTTAATAGTACCTCCACCATATGCTTTACCTCCTTGATTTCCGCCTAAGCCAGCAATATCACCGTTACTCGTTTTTCCATACACAAATGTTACATGTCCATTGCCTGTAAATTCATCACTTGATTCGACATAAGTACGAAAGACCATCAATGCACCATATACAGGATTTTTTATCTCGATAAACTTAGTTTTATCATAAACTGGAAATTGAGAAGACTTTGTAAAACTCCTGGAGTAGTCATACCCTGTTTCTTTCAAGCAATAATTTGCAAACGAAGCACACCATGCCGTACTACCCAATGACCCTTTAGAACCCGTAAGATTATGATAATTATCAGTGATTTTCTTCTCTCCTGTTCCATGCCATTCCGTAACCTCGCGGATTGCAATCGCCATCCATGGTGCCTCTCTCTGATCATGGGGAAGCAAGGCTATCGGTTTATCCGATTTTTTAGAGCCTACTGATTCCAGTGTTTTTTTATCTAAATTGACCGATTGCACATTGGGTGAAGTTCTACTAACTGGGGGCTGAGGTTTGGGTGCCTGTTTGTCAGAGACTAAGACAGGGCTGCTACCTTTTGAGCAGTTTGCATCATTTGAAATCAATATCGACTGACCTGGATAGATTTTGTTTAGATCTACGATATTGTTCCAACGAGCGAGTTCATCAACAGTTACGCCATATTGTGCTGCGATCTTCGCCAGCGTGTCACCAGGTACAACGATATAGATTAAGGGGCTATTAGTTTTGGCACCATAAATCGTCAAGTGTTGACCAGGGAAGATCTTACTCACATCTTTTATATTATTGTTTTTGGCAATTTCATCAGTGCTTGTCTTATAACGTTCGGCTATTTTTGATAGAGAATCTCCTGGCATGACTATATAATCTATCGGTTTCAGAGCGCTCTTCTCACGTGGCACTTTGGGAGTCTCGGCAAGTGTTTTTGCAGAGAATTGAGAAAAGTTTCGCGTGAGCAGTATATTCTTCGTTTCATCCCCAGCAACAGCTGAATAAACAACATCCTCTTTTCCAGCAGAATTAGTATATTTGACGACAATAACCATTCCTTGTTTGGTATGAATAATTGTCTTTAGCTTGCCGTAAACGTCTGTTTTCCACTCGTAGCTAGTACTTCCTAGTGTTACCTTAAATGGCACATTAGCAATTGGGCGAGAGCCGTCTGAAACCGTCAAGTTTGTCACATATACCCATTTTTCAGTACCAGCCTTCAGGCCACCTTCTTTTTTACTGATCGCATCCACAACTTTGCCGAATTCTTTATCATTCAAGTCAGATATTTTTTTATCTTTTGCAACGCCACTCTCTGAACTTATAAAGTTAGCATAAGCTACGGGATCATTACCTGCGGTTTCAGGAGCATACTGCGACATCATCTCAGATATGGTGTCATTTCGGTATTTTCGCCTCAATAATGCACATTTCTCACGCTCCCCAGCTTCAATACTGGAAAAAATCGCAAATGTATTTTCTTTCGGATTATATACAGTGCCGGCACCTATTCGCCCTTTTTGCTTACTTGCATCAGGCAATGCCATAATATTTCCGGGGTTGTTAAATCTCCAGTTTAATGTCCCTGCAGTTTTTAGCAAACGAGTCCCATCACCAGCTTCGTACTCAACCGTCTTGGTTTCAAGATGGTATGTCGCTTTTATAAATCTCATACATCATCCTTTTTATTTTATTCTGTTGGCTGAAAGCTGGTGTCGTTTAATAAGACGGAAGTCATATGATAGCCTGTGACAGCAAGCATAATTTTTCCATCTACAGTGACATGGTGATTAAGTAGATTGCGTTTAGTTTTATAATCATCACCACTAACAATGAGCTGAATATTGCTGTTCCAACCTTTTTGCTCAGTATTAGCATCAACCACGCACTTTAGCGGACTATTTATATGCAGGATCCAGTAGAGTAATTTTTCGTCATGCGCCCTATCTTCCCCCCAATTTGGGGGGCCGTAAAATATTTCTTCTTTCATTACTCCTGTGAGTACAATCTTATCCCCCTCTTTCAGGCATGCAGCATATACACCGAAGCTATAAAATAAGATAACCAGACTCAACATAAGTTTCATAAGCATACTTAACACTATCAACTATCCTTTGTTAAACTTAATAAAGTTGAAATCATTGATTCAGTCAATGCTGATGTTCTATCATCTTCAAAACCCATTTCACTTAAATGAAGATCGGCATCAGGTGCTTCATCCTCAAAATCCTCCATACTGTCGTCTTCAGTTGATGAGACAGAAAGCTCCTCTTTACTCCAAGTTTCTCGGCCAATGATTAAATTTAATGTATCGCTTTCAGGAAGTACTATTTTGGGGAAACGACCTGAAGTGTCTACTGTTCCGGTAGACAGAATTTTTCCAGCGCTATCAGAAATACTGTACGGCTGATTTATCAGCCAGTTCATACTCTGGCTGACACTATCCGCACCTGGAAAAGCAAAACGTAAACTGTGCTCTCCAGGCTCCATTACAGGAAATACAGGCATTTTGACTTTTTCAGAAGCGCTTTCCTGACGCCCGTAATATCCTGCTTTCGTGCGATATTCGCCTGCAGTAGCAGATTCAATCGCATTTGCATCAAGTCTGATATAACTCCCCCCACCATTCAGGGTCAGCTTCTTCTTCGCGATGATTTTGATTTCATCCTCCGTGCTGACAATGCTGATTTCCTTCCGGGCAAGCAGCGCCATCAGGTCATTCTGCGCCTGCATCTGTACCGGTCCCTGATTCGCTATCAGCCTGATCCCAAGCTTTCGCACAAACACGCTCAGCGCACTGCCCACCCCGATGAACAGGTTTTTCACCACGCTGACATCCGCATTCTTTCCGGCCGTGGCAATCAGGTTATGCCCGGCTGAGACCTGCAGATGCTCCCCGCTGGTCAGCGCTATCCCCTCCGGCGCGCTGACCAGCAGTACCGATTTTTTGAGGTCCGTCAGCTGCTGCTCCAGCAGGGTAATTTGCGCCTGGAGATCGGCCGGGTTCGCGGTCGCCTTCTGCGCGTCACCGGAGATGGACATCATCTGCTCCCGGGCTTCAGCCAGATTGCTGACCGCCGGCTCTATATCCAGCACCTGCCCCTGAGCCTTCGCCTGTCCGTCCGCGCTGATAAAAATACCCTTCTGTGCCCGGATAGCTCCCCAGCTGTCGGTTCTCAGCTCAAAGCCTTCGCCGCGCGGCTGCCTGTCACTGTCCACCAGGTGCCCCAGGTTCAGCTGGCTCTTGCCGCCATACTCCGTCGACACCTTGATATGTTCTTTCCCGCGCTCATCGTCGAGGCGGATTTTGTTGTTGGCCGGGGTGCGCAGGACGTTACGTTTGTCATTGCGGATGGTGACATGGTCGCCGTGCGCCGAGTCGTGCAGCACGCCCGCGATATACGGCCGGTCGGGGTTACCATCCTCAAAGCCAATCGCCACCTCCGTCCCCGCCAGCAGCGGCAGGTGCAGACCGTAGGTGTCTCCGGCATACGGCCGCGACTGGCGGACCCACAGGCTCTCGAACCCGGTTTCCCAGCGCGCCCGGTCAAACAGCATATTCACCCGGTAGCGCCCGTGTTTGTCGATATGCCCGTAGGTGTCGTTTTCCCGGGTGCTGGTCACGCGGGCCGGCAGCGTCCCGGCCATCACCGGACGCGCGCCGGGCTCAGGCCTGTAGCCGACGTCCGGGCTGTCCGGTATGCCGGCAAACTCCACCGCAAAGTCGGCATCGCGCCGGGCGTGGCTGTGCATCGCCGTGACGAGCACGCCATCAGCAAACTCCCCGGCCACCTCCTCTCCGCCGGTGACCTTCAGCACCTGTCCCGGGCAGAGCGTCGGGCAGCTGGTGGTGGCCTGCATCCGGGTCTGGCCGTTCAGATAACGCTCATGGCGAAGCCGGGCGTAAAACGCCCCGGACTCCGGCGCCGGATGGCGGTCATGGACATTCCCCGCGGTCAGGTAGTTATCTCCCCAGTGGTAAGCCTCACCAAAGGTGGTGGTCTCCCCGCGGGTGACATCCACCTGCGCGTTCATGTCCGCCGTCGCCTCGCGGTAGTTGTAGTCGCGGGTACTGACCTGCTGCTCCACGACGCGGTGGCGGCATGCCATCTCCCACACCGCGTCCACCCCGGCCGACTGCTGCCCTGACGGCGGAACCGAAGGCAACGTCAGCCCCTTCTCATAGCCCTGCTGACTGTCGCAGAACTCAGCGACGTCGATGTGCAGCCGCGTGTCGGCGGTAAAGCGAAACCAGATCCCCACCTCACCCAGCAGCCGGGTGATAAAGCGCAGGTCATCCTCGCCGTACTGCATCACCTGCTCGCGGCGCGGATACGTTTTTGTCAGTGAGAACAGAAAATCCTGACCGCGCAGGCCGTGGCGCTCGCGGAGGATTTTTTCCACAATCTGCGGAACGGACTGGTCCTGGTAAATGGCGTTCTGGTGCGAGCGGTTAAGCAGCGCCAGGCGCGGCTGAAGCGTCAGCGCGTAGTGCGTTTCATCCCTGGAGGTACTGAGCCGTTCAAACCCCGTCACCACGCCCTGGATCACCCGCACGGGTTGCTGAACATTGATGCCGAAGCCCTGAGCCACCGGCGCCTGCAGCGTCAGGGAGGCTGCCTTCATCAGCATCATCTCTTTGCTGATGGCATGGTCTGCGCTGGTGAATTCGATACGGTAGCGGAACGGCTGGCTCAGGGCTTCATCGCCCTCAAACGCCAGCACATCAAGCCCGGCTTCACATCCCTTCACCGAAAGCAGGTGGTGGTTGTGGCTGAACAACAACGATTTCACGCTACTCATCGGATATTGTCCCCTCGTCAAACGCCATCACGACGCCTTCCTCTTCGTGATACCCCAGCGTCACCTGGCGCGGTTTCTGCCCCGCCGCCATATGGCTCAATAGCTGCTGGCTCAGCGCCGGCAGGATCTGCTGATTCAGCAGACTGTCGACGTTGCGGGCGCCGGTGTCCGGTAGCAGGCAGGCCTCGGTCAGCACGTCGAACAGGCTCTCGCTGAGGGTGGTGGTGATTCCGTAATGGCAAGCCAGACGCTGACTTACCTGCCCGAGCTTCATGCCGACAATGGCGCGCAGCGCTCCCGCCGGCAGCGGACGGTAAATCACCGTCTGGAAGCGGGCCAGCAGCGCCGGCTGGAAGTGACCGCGCAGCACCGGGCGCAGCAGCTCGTGCAGGTCTGATTCGCTGGCCTCCGGCTGTTCAGCCAGCAACTGCATCAGGAGGTCGCTACCGAGGTTGGCGGTCATCAGGATCACGGTGTTGCGAAAGTCAATTTCACGCCCCTCGCCGTCGCGCATTACCCCCCGGTCGAAGACCTGGTAGAACAGGTTCATCACATCGCGATGAGCCTTCTCCACCTCATCGAGCAGCACCACGCTGTAGGGGCGTTTGCGCACCGCCTCGGTCAGGATCCCGCCCTGGCCGTAGCCGACGTAGCCCGGCGGAGAACCCTTCAGCTGGCTGACGGTGTGCGGCTCCTGGTACTCGGAGAGATTGATGGTGATCAGCGCTTTCTCGCCGCCGAACAGCGCATCGGCCAGGGCGAGCGCCGTTTCCGTTTTGCCGGTGCCGCTCGGCCCGACCAGCAGGAACACCCCCTGCGGACCGTTCTCCGGCGTCAGGCCGGTTTTCGCGGCGCGCAGGCGCCGGGCAATAGCGCTCAGGGCCGCCTCCTGGCCAACCACCCGTTTGCCGAGACTCTCTTCCAGACTCAGCAGCTCCGTCTGCTCATCTTTCATTAGCAAGGAGAGCGGCACGCCGGTCCAGTCGGCAATCACCGTCGCCACGGTGCGGACGTCGACGTCCAGCCCGAGCAGCGGATTGCCCTGTTGGACGGCAATAAGCGCGTTTTGCAGGTCGTTAATTTCCGCCTGGCGGGAGATATCGCGGCGACAGGCCAGCAGCGCCTCCGTCAGCTGCAGCTCCTGACCATACTGAGTTTCAAGGGTATCCAGCGCCAGAATAAGGCGGATCTCCTCCTGCTCAATGGCCGCCAGCCGTTCGCCGCGGGCGCTGTTGCCCAGCGCAATATCTTCCAGCAGCGCCTGTTTCTCCATCGCCAGCGCGGTGAGCTGCGCCTTCATGCGGGTCAGCGGCTCAGGCACGGTATCGAGACTCATGCGCAGGCGGGCGGAAGCGGTGTCGAGTAAATCCACTGCCTTGTCCGGCAGCTGGCGACCGGTGATGTAGCGTCGTGACAGCGTCACGGCGGCGCGCACCGCATCATCCGTGATATGCACGCCGTGGTGGTCGGCATAGCGGGACTTCAGGCCGCGCAGCATCAGGCAGGCGGTGTCGTCGTCCGGCTCATCCACCTTGACCATCTGAAAGCGGCGCTCCAGCGCGGCGTCGCGCTCGAAGTACTGCTTGTATTCAGACCAGGTGGTGGCGGCGATGGTCCGCAGCTCGCCCCGGGCCAGCGCCGGCTTCAGCAGGTTGGCGGCATCCGCGCCGCCCGCCTGATTACCCGCGCCGATGATCGTGTGCGCCTCGTCGATAAACAGCAGCACCGGCGAAGGCGACTGCTGTACCGCCTCAATGATATTTTTCAGCCGCTGCTCGAACTCGCCTTTGACCCCGGCGCCGGCCTGCAGCAGACCGAGGTCGAGGGTGCGCACCGACACCGGCTTCAGCGCGTCGGGGACGTTGCCTTCGGCAATGCGCAACGCCAGGCCTTCCACCAGAGCGGTCTTGCCCACGCCCGGCTCGCCAACGAGGATCGGGTTGTTTTTTCGCCGACGGGAGAGAATATCCACCATCTGGCGGATTTCCGTGTCGCGTCCAAACACCGGGTCAATCTGGCCGTCTCTGGCTTTGGCGGTGACGTCGAGAGTGAATTTGTCCAGCGCGTTCTGCAGCGCCGGGTTGAGCCCATCCGCATTCAGTTCGCTGCCCGCAGGACGCCCCACAAATTCCACGTCCCCGCCATGAGGCTGCGCTGGCGGACGTTCGTCGGACTGGGCATCCAGCAAGGGGCGCAGGCGTTCCAGCTGACGCTGGCCCAGCGTTAACAGCGGCCACAGGCCATCGCACTGGATCAGATTCTGTTTTTCAACCAGCGCCATCAGCAGGTGAACACTGCGGATCTGCGCTTCGCCGCTGAGAGAGGCAATCAGCCAGGCCTCCTGCATCAGCCTCAGGGTATGGTCAGAGAGCTGGGGACGATGACGTACCGAGCGCGGCTGTTTATCCAGCCAGCTCAGCAGATCCTGCCACAGCGCATCCATATCCCATTCATAGCGCCGCGCCAGCACCGTCAGATCGCCTTCCCCCTGTTCCAGCAGTTTAAGCAGCCAGTGCTCGGGCAGGATCTCGGCATGCGCCCGCGTCTGGCACAGGGAGGCCGCCCCCTCCATTGCGCGGGCACAGCAGGGATTAAGACGGCGTAACAGGCTGGCTGGATTTTCCATGAGATCCTCTCTTATTGGTTCCGGACACGCTACCGCCCGTCGCTGTTCCCGAACAGGAACCCCAAGCGCACAAGGTCAGGCAGACAGATTGTGTTTTTCTTTGCTGAGAACCCGTATCTCAGGCGCTCAGCAAAAAACGGCGGGCAGAGAAACGCTGCCCGCATCAGGCGATCGCCCGCAATAAACCCCGGTCGCAGCGATAACGATGCGGCCGGGATGAGCGAACGTCGCCTGCGCGCCAGCGGCGCGAAATATGACGGGCAATTACGCGGTGGCGCGTTCGTTCCAGCTATCGGAGTGAATGATGTTGCCGTCTTTATAGGTCCAGGTGATCTTCTCGTAGCGCAGCTCAATCTGTTCCAGATGGTTGTGCTTCTCGTAGGCAGGGTTTTTGATGTCGTGCATCAGGGGATTCACTTTCACCACCTTGACGTTCTCAAGTTTGGTATTGAAATACTCCACTTCCTGGCCGGCATCGTTGATTCTGTACCACTTGAACTCAGCGGATTTCAGGGTCTGGCCGGTGGTCACTGCCTTGTACAGGTACGGGCTGGAGGAGTCGATCTCCTTGGTGAACAGGAACGGCGTATGGATACGCGTGCCGGTCAGTTTGCCGGTGTTGTTATCGGTCGGGATGTACAGGTTGTGCTCCTGAGCCACCACTTCGATACTGCCTTCACGATCCTGAACGTCGACAGACCCTTTAATGTCCGCGCCGCCGTCGTCTTTCAGCCAAAGATAAACAGGAATTGCCATGGAATTACTCTCCATTGTGTAGTGAAGCGCCATCATCCTGGGATGACGCAGAGGGTTGTTCCGGTAACCGGCAGGCGTCTACCTGCGGCACCAGACTGATTTCGACACGACGGTTCAGCGCACGGCCCTCCGGCGTATCGTTTGTTGCAATTGGTCGGCTTTCGCCATAGCCCTGAACGGCAAAGCAGCTGTCCGGCACGTCGCCGGTATCGCGCATCCAGTCGCGGACCGATTCCGCACGTTTCAGCGACAATAGCTGGTTGGCTTTTTCCTCACCGACGCTGTCGGTGTGGCCCGCCACCACGATCAGCCACCCGGGCCTGGCCTTAATGTCCATCAGCGAGTTGACCAGCCGCTTTGTCGAACCAGGCTTCAGTACCCATTTCCCGGTATCGAATAGCGACATGCTGTCAAGGCGGATGACGTCCGGCGCGACGCGCTGCACCGGCCTGGGTGGCGGAGGCGGCACGTAACCGCGAATCGCCTCCAGCAACGGCAGGCGAATCTGCTCCCCGCGATACAAGCCCAGACTCAGGCGCAGCGGGACGCCGTTACGCTCCCAGCTATCGAGCAGCGCGGCATCTTCACGCAGCACCCTGACAGCGCTGGCTTTTGGCCGATAATCATCCATCGCAATCCGCTCATAACGGGCAATATCGACGCCCACGCGCTGCAGCAGTTGTCGATTGTTCCAGCCACTGCTGAGCAGCGCGGCGACAGCCGCGAGGGTGAAAATCGCGAGCGCCGCGCGCCAGGCCCTGCCTCGTGGCGTGAGCCCCCGTCCCGCCGGTAACTGCGGCAGGATGAATTCCGGCAACGCTGAAGCATCTTCGGTGTCGCTCTCATCTGGCTGCCAGCCAGCTACCCGCGACAGGCCGCTATGTCGGGATAACCACGTCGTCCAGGCCGACGATGCCAGACTTCCAGGCAGCGAGGGCCCGAGCCCCCACAGCACGGCCGCTGGGGTCAGAGGCGGCAGGTCGGTATTTTCTTCCGTCAACACGGCATGGACGTGCTGTTCAAACCAGCCCATCAGGCTGTTCATCAGCACCTGCTGCTCCAGCGCGGCCGCCCCGCCGGCGCTTACCCAGGCCGGTACGGAACAGGGGGCGCAGGAGGGCTGCCAGACTTTCACCGCTTCGCCCGGCATCGCCGCCTGCCACAACAGGTCGCGACTCATCGCGCTGCCCACCTGCCCCTGCAGCGCCAGCGGTACGGCATACCCCGTCTGCTGACGCAGCTGGCTGAGTTGCCAGCGCAGGGCCAGCAGAGCGCTGGTCAGCGCATCGCTTTGCACATGCCGCTGCGGGCAGACGCAGAGCAGCACCGACAGCTGAGGCCCCCATTCCGGCCGCTGGCTCAATACCTGGCGCGCGATCTGCTGCAGCTCCTCCGTCTTTTCCACACGGATCCAGCAGCCCTGTTTGACGACCCGCACCGGTGACGCTTGCGGCCAGACAAACGGCAGATCGCCGCAGACGAGGACCACCGGCTGGCGATAAGCGACCGCCGGGAGATGGTCCAGGCTTGACGCAACGTTACGTCGGGTACGACGACTGGCGATGCGCCAGATCCCGATGATCAGGGCCAGCGTGACCAGCAGAATGAGCCACGCCCCCCAGCGGGGAACCGGCAAAAATAGCAGGCACACCATCGCACTCAGCAGACTGGCCCACAGCGCCAGCCCACGCTGCTGCGCGGGGCTCATTTCACCGACCCCGGTAACAGGGTCAGCAGCAGGTGATCGAGCCAGTGGTTCAGCCCCCACCACAGGACGAGTACCACCATCACGCTCAGGCCAATTCGCACGGGCCAGGAGGCCAGCCAGCCGCTTATCCCCAGTCCGGCACGATTCTCTACCAGTACGGGAGCGGTTGACGGGCATTGAAAAGGTGGGACATGCTCACTGAGCGCGTTGATCAGCTTCAGGCGCTCGGGATCGTTGAGGGAGCGAAAGCTGCCAACAAAACCCAGCAGCATCACCCGCTGAAAACAAGTGACCACGGCCAGGTCGGGCGCCGGTTCACGCAGCACATCACGCATCCGCTCGCACAGGGTGTCGCCGGCATCCATGGTGCCGAGGAAGTGCCCCTGCAGCGGAATGTCATACCACTGCAGGCAGGCCTCATCCTCCACGCCGCGCCCTTTCACGGCTTCATCGAGCAGCGCGCACTGGGCGGTGAGAATATGCTGACAGCTGGCGTCATCAAGCCCGCTCGCCTTCAGCTCATGTTGCACGCGCTCGACATCAGCAATACAGCGCTGCCATAGCGTGTACCCTTCCTCATCGCGGAACTGCGGGCCGTGGCGCAGGCTGATAACCTGTAGCCAGGTGTTCTGCAGCAGCGCATCAATATCAATGGACGCGGCGTTACCGCGTTTAGGCTCATTCACGTTCGTAGTACCGCAAAAAGTTCAAGTTCAGGCTCACCGAGCATCCCCGGGACGTAAAACATACAGGTGCCGCTCTGCAGCATTTCCGTCGCCAGAGGGTGGGACACATCGAGGCTGAAATACTGATTTTCCAGACGCAGCGGGATCGCCGCCGGCACATGACGCAATGGCATCAGGGGCACCCCTGTCCGCGAGGAGTTGACGATGGCTTTGACATGATCCGGACTGCCCACTTTGCACTGTCGCGGAAACTGCTCCTGCAGTCGGGCGACCGGTACCGAAGAACGAACCGACAGGTAGTAGTCAGCCCCTTCCCGCAGCCGGGCATCGTGCAGACGCGCCTGCCAGAAGTGCAGCCGGGCATCATGCTCCAGCGCAATCGCCACCACCCGCGACGGCAGGCTCGCCTCCAGCAGGTCGCTCAGTAAATCAAACAGCGGCGGAAAAACCGCGTTCAGCTGGTCATGCTGATAGATCGGGACGGCATTCGCCTGATGGGTGAGCGAAAAGGTCAGCAGGCTGCCAGCCAGGCGCGCCAGCTCCGGATAGAGGCGTTCCGGCGGGCTCTGTTGGTAACGCAGAAAGTACCCCAGCACCGGCTCGGCGCTGTTCAGCGCGTTCAGCAACCAGAACAGAGAGACATCGGCCACGGCAAAATCAGCCATCCGTTCATTGCTCTCGCGACGCATGGCCATCAGGCGCGTCAGACGAGCCCGAAGCTGAGTAAGCAGCTGTTCAAGCTGCGTCGCCAGCCAGCGGCTGCCCTGGATCTGCAGCAGCGGCGGGAGAAACGTCTCGTCGATAAGCCAGGCCCCCTGCGAGTCCCGCTGCAGGCGAACAAGCGGACAGGTCAGGTAATCGCTGTTGTCCTGATGGGCGAAACGGAGGGTCAGCTCCGGCTGCATGACGGCAATCTGTCGGGTATCTTCCCCGAACTGGTTGCGGACATCGCGCCAGTGCTGCCGGAAGCGCACCGGCCTTTCGGCCACCTCCTCCGGCTTCAGGCAGTTGCCGCCATTCGCCTGCATCAGGGGCAGCGCCAGCACGATCACCGCCTCGCCGTCCGCGCCGTCCAGTGACAGCGCGGACGGCAGCGCATCGGCATTGTCCGTATCAATCATCGTGCCATCCTGGAACCGGACCTGCAGCCTGTGAGCCTGCAGGCGGCCCAGTTTAAGCATCTCTGGTTCGAAGGTCGCCTCAACCACTCCCCATGGATGGTTAAGACCTATCCGGGCAATCACTTCCGCAGTCCAGGCTGCATACGCAGCCTGCTGTTGAAAATGCTGGGGCGACACCATAATGCCCCGGCCCCACAACGGACGTTCCGTTTTCATCATCGTCCGAACCTACGCCTTCGCCTTTGGCATCTGGCTAACCAGCGACAGATTGACGTCCATCCCCTCGACCTGGAAGTGCGGCACCGCGTAAAGCTTCACGCGGAAGAAGCCTGGGTTATCCTCAATATCTTCCACCACCACGCTGGCATCGCGCAGCGGATGGGAGGCCTGCAGCTCGTCGCCGGGGTCGGTCATTTCAGTCACCAGGCTCCGCACCCAGGTGTTCAGCTCCAGCTCCAGCAGCCGCCGGTCCTTGGTGGTGCCGATATTCTCGCGCTGGATCATCTTCAGGTAGTGCGCGATGCGCGACAGCAGGAAGATGTAAGGCAGACGCGCGTTGATGCGGCTGTTGGCGGTGGCGTCGGCGGTATCGTACAGCGCCGGTTTCTGCGCGGAGTTGGCCGAGAAGAAGCAGGCGTAATCGCGATTTTTGTAGTACGACAGCGGGATAAAGCCCAGGCTGGCAAACTCAAACTCCCGCGTTTCCGGGATCATCACCTCGGAAGGGATCTTCACCTGGTTGCCGGTGCCCAGATCGTACAGGTGGATGGGCAGATCTTTCACCGCGCCGCCGGCCTGCGGACCGCGGATCTGCACGCACCAGCCGTTATTGACAAAGCTCTTCACCATATTGGAAGCGAAGGAGAACGCTGCGCTGGTCCACAGATACTTTTCGTGGTCCGGACCTTTCACCTGCTCGACATAGTTGAAGCTGCGCACCGGCACGGTGTCCGGACCGTACGGCAGACGACCCAGCACGCGCGGCATCACCAGACCGATGTAGCGGGCATCGTCGGTTTCACGAAATGATTTCCAGCGGATATATTCCGCGCGATCGAAGTAGTTGCCGATATCCTTAATAGCAGCCACCTCTTCCATGGTCTCTTTCAGGAAGAAGGCCGGGCCGACGGCGCCGATAAACGGCATATGGGCGGCCGCAGAGACGCGGGAGATATTGCGCAGGAGCGCCACATCCTGCGGGCTGGCGTCGAACTCATAGGCCGAGATCACCGAGCCGATCGGCTCGCCGCCGGGAGTGTCATACTCCGCGGTATAGGTGTGCCAGTAGAGGCCGCTCTGGATAAGCTCCGGCGCGTCCTCAAAGTCCTGGCGCAGATCGTCTTTGGCGACGTCCAGGATCTCCGTTTTGACGTTCTGCCGATAGTCGGTGTTGTCCACCAGCTGTTTGAGGCCGCGCCACAGGGATTCGACCTGCTGAAACTCCTGATGGTGCATCACCGCGTCCAGCTGACGGCTTATCTGGAAATCCAGTTCAGCGATATGGTGGTCAATCAGCGTTTTGTCGAGCTTTTCCACCCGCTGACCGGACTGACGAATGCGCTCCATAAACACCTGCATCGCCGCGGTGAGACGCTCCGCCGCCGGCGCCTCGGAGAGCGCGGCATCGTCCAGAAAGTCGTTGATATCCCCGAGGTGAGACGCCGGGGCGAGATTAATTTTTTCAAACAGCGAGGCGTAAACGCCCTCGCCCGCCCTATTTTCTTGCAACGTGGTTTGCCCCTGAACAGGGGCGTTTTCTGTGGTAACAGACATTAGCATTTTCCCGGTTAATCCATTAACAGACTTGCCCCGCACTTATTTCGGGGCAAGCGCACTCATTTCGTCGCGTAATTCCTGGGACAGCGCCGGATCTTTCAGGATTGCCTCAAGCTCTTTTCTGAAAGTGGCGTTATCAAGCAGATTGGATTTGAGATCGCGTAATAAATTACGCATCGCCAGCATGGCGCGGAGTTGCGGAATTTGCCGGGCAACCTGCTCCGGTTCAAAATCTTTGATATCGGTAAAACGCAGTCTGACGTTCTCCTCTTCGCCGTTGCCGGACAGCGTATTCGGCACCGAGAGGTTAACTTCCGGGCTAAATTCCGAAAGTACGCTGTTAAAGTTATTTTTATTGACGTTGATTTTTTCTCTTTCCGATAGAGGCCGGTTTTCCTTACCATGACTAAAATCGCCAATGGTAAGCAGCTTCAGCGGCAGTTCGACCTTCTTTTGCGCGCCGCCGGTATGAAGAGATAATTTGAGATTAATACGCGCTTTGGGCACTTCATTCTGGAACGTATCAGCCATAGCAGTTCCTTTCCTTAAGGAATAATTATTGAAGAGTTGACGATAAAAACCGGATGATAATAGAGCAAAAACAGATTATCGATCAACTTAACAAGAATATTTCTTTAATGCATTCACAAGGCAAACAAAATTATTTTATTAGTAACGACAATGAATGTTTTACAGCAAAATATAAAGTTTAAAGCCAACACCTTCAATTAACATTGAACACATGAATATTCACATCACATATCATCAAGGCGATAAAAAAATAGATTAAATGAATATGATAGCGACAATTCCCGTGAATAATATTGTCATGAGATAATTGATATTATCGTTAGCAGATCAGGCACGCATTTAAGCCACTCCTCCTGTTTTCGTCCACGCTGAACCGTCATCAGCCCTGGCACACAGGCCTGCGGAACCCGCGATATCTTCCACCACAGACAGCCGTCAGTAACTGAAAAAGGTTATTTTCCCGGGTGACTGACCACACGGCGATGTCGGCAAAAGTTGTCGTTACCAGAAAAAACATGACCCCGATAGCAAGATGCACACGCTACCGTCTTCGGCATCCTGAGGGGGTCGCATTCTGCGGATCGCCAGGCTATATCTAAGACACCTTTCTCCCACAACGAGTAAAAATGATGAGCAAGAAGATCCTGATGCTGGTCGGCGATTATGCCGAAGATTACGAAACGATGGTCCCTTTTCAGGCACTGCAGATGATTGGCCACCAGGTCGATGCCGTCTGCCCGGATAAAGCCGCTGGCGACTATGTCATGACCGCGATCCATGACTTTGACGGCGCCCAGACTTATAGCGAAAAGCCGGGGCACCGCTTCACCCTGAACGCCAATTTTGCCGCGGTGAAGGCCGAGGACTATGACGCGCTAGTGATCCCCGGTGGCCGGGCGCCGGAGTATTTGCGCCTGAATGAGGAGGTTATTAAACTGGTACAGGCGTTCGACGCCGCGCGTAAACCTATCGCCGCCGTCTGCCACGGCCCGCAACTGCTGGCCGCCGCCGGTATTCTGCAGGGCCGCACTTGCAGCGCCTATCCCGCCTGCGCCCCGGAAGTGCGCCTGAGCGGTGGGCACTATGCGGATATTGGTATCGACCAGGCGCATGTTGACGGCAATCTGGTCACCGCCCCCGCCTGGCCGGCCCACCCGCAGTGGCTGGCGAAATTCGCCGCCCTGCTGGCGGAATAACGGCCTGTAGAGAAAGCGTTTTCTCTGGCGAAGGGAATTGGCCATCGCCGCGCTGGTGCTCTCCTTCCCACCGGCACGGCGCTGTTTGATCAGCCGTTCCCGCAGCAGCTTAACCTGACTCAACTCAGCAAAACGTTGGCCGGATAGTCCCCTCGCTTCAGATCCGCATTCCCCCGGAAACCTCAATGCGCTGGGCATTCACCCAGCGATGATCATCGGATAACAGCGAGGCGATCATCGGCCCGATATCCTCTGGCACCCCCGGTCGCCCCAGCGCCGTCATGTTCGCCACCGCCTGAGCGACCTGCGGGTTATCCCGCACCACCCCGCCGCTGAAATCGGTGGCGATGGCGCCGGGCGCCACGCAGTTCACCGTAATTGCGCGACTGCCCAGCTCAAACGCCATATAGCGGGTCAGGGTTTCCACCGCGGACTTCATGATCGCATAGGGCGCCCGGTTCGCCATCACGATACGGGTTAGCCCGGACGAGACATTCACTATCCGTCCGCCATCGGCCAGCAGCGGCAACAGTTTTTGGCTGAGGAAAAAAACGCCCTTCACGTGGATACAATACAGCGCATCGAATTCAGCTTCCGTGGCGTTAAGAAAACCCATGCCGCTGGCATTGCCGGCATTATTGACCAGGTAATGAAACCGATCGGCCCCCAGCTCCGCCAGCGCCTCCTGAAAGGCGCTGACAAATCCGTCAAAGGTATCGGTTTCGCCGGCGCTGAAGGGCAACGCAATCGCCCGGGCGCCCAGTGCTTCAACACGTTTAACCACCTCGTTCGCCTCGGCAAAATGCGCGTTATAGGTCAATACCACATTCACGCCGCGCTGAGCCAGCGCTTCAACGGTCGCGCGCCCCAGGCCGCGGCTGCCGCCTGTCACCAGGGCAATTTTTGCGCTATTGTTCATGTTTCCCCCTTTTCTCTCTGCTGAAAACATGAGCGATTATAGGCTTCTGCATGCCGACGATAAGACCGCATTGCCCGACAGGATTGTTTTGCCAGCTGGAACAATGTCATGGATAAACTGGATACCCTGACCCTGTTCGTGCGCATCGTCGAACGAGGTTCGTTCAGCGCCGCCGCCGCGGATCTGGGTTTTTCCCGGCCGGTGGCGACCGCGGCCATTAAGGCGCTGGAGGCCAGTCTCGGGGCGCGGCTGCTGCAGCGCACCACCCGGCACGTACGACCGACGGCGGAGGGCTCGCTGTATTATCAGCGCTGCGTGGCTATTCTGGCGGCCCTTGAGGAGGCCAACCGCAGCGCCGGGGGGAGCATTGCCGGTATTATCCGCGTGGACGTGGCGGGCAATCTGGCGCGAACCCTGCTGCTGCCCGCGCTGCCACAGTTTCTCGCCCGCTATCCTGCCATGACGCTGCAGATCGGCGAAAGCGAGCGCGACGTCGATCTGGTTCGCGAAGGGGTCGACTGCGTCATTCGCGGCGGCCATCTCCCCGACAGCGAGATGATTTGCCGGCCGCTCGCCAGGCTGCAGGAAATCACCTGCGCCAGTCCGGCCTACCTCGCCCGGTACGGTACCCCGCATACGATTGAAGGACTGACGGGCCACATGATGATCGGGTTTGTTTCATCGCGCACGCAACGTACCTTGCCGCTGAGCTTTACCCAGGATGGCCGCCAGAGCGAGGTCAGTTTGCCCTGTCGGCTGCTGACCTCCGATGCCGACGTCGGCGCCGAAGCGGCAAGGCTTGGCTTTGGCCTGTATCAGGCCCCCTTGCCCCGCCTTGAGGCCGATCTGGCGTCGGGCGCGTTAACGGAAGTGCTGGCCGATTTTCGCCCTGCGCCGCTCCCGCTCTCCCTGCTCTATCCCAGCAGCCGGCAGCTCTCTGCCCGGGTACAGGTATTTATCGACTGGGTGACGGCGCTGATGAAGCCTCCCCTGGCGCAGCAGGCATCCGGAAGGCTAAAATAATATTTGCTATTATTTGCGGCTCGTGCGTTAATCGTTAAGTCGATTTACCAGACGAAAAGTTATTATCTAAGTACGCGTTCTCATCTCCAGGCGTTATCCCTGATACCACCTTCCTTTGAGCAGTCCCATTAGTATTTTGCTTTTTCTGTAAACAGGCTCTGTCAGATCCCTGTTGGCTCGTTAATAAAGCCCTCCGACTGACGCCATACCCGGCTTACCACTAACAAAAATCAGCCGCGTTAATTTTCCTGAAAACGACCTTTGTCTTTTCAACAGAACATTACCCATACAAGGTTTACATTATGATTGAACATATCCATTTTAGATGCCCATGCTGCCATGGCTCCCAGTACAGAACGTCCCAGTTTGATGTGACGGAAAAAAATCCCTTTGGTGCGAAATGCATTTTCTGCAAATCGGCGATGATGACATTTGATGCTATCCGCCCTCGTCATCTGGGCGCGCAGTCTACTGCGCAGGCACAACAATAAGTATGCGCGGGTAAAGCATGCCTGTTATCCGCCAGGCGGATGACGTCTTTTTCTCAACCGCCGTTTTTGTCGGTTGAATAATTAACAGCGGGATCAGGCAACGCTTTTATCAGGGTGGTAATATTTTTCCCTGCATTCATTTCAACGTCAAAAAAGTCCACCGCACGCAGAATAAGCCGCAAGCCTCTACCGCTTTCCGCTAACGGATCGACATCGAAATGCTCATTACCACGCGCCAGCGCCAGGCGCTCGGCGGGAAAGGTTTCCCCCGCGTCGGTAAAGCGCAGCGTCACCCGTCGGTCCGCGACCCTAAACTCCACACCAAAACGACTTTCCCGATCCTCATGCAGCGCATAGCGAATAATATTCGTTGCCGTTTCACAGGCGGCGAGATCGAGCGCAAAACGCCACTCCTCCCCGACAGGCAGCGAAGCCATTTGCTGGGCAAGCCACTCCGCCAGCGGTGAAAGCGAGGTGAGTTCGGCAGGAAACATCATGATGTTGTTCACGGGCACGTCACTCATTTAACTGCGCAAGTGCCGAGGTGCGATCCTCGCAAATGCGGAAAATACGATCCATACGGGTCAGCGTGAACATATTGCGGATGCCAGGATTCAGCGCGCACAGCGTCATCTCCCCTTTCCCATTCATCATCTTCATCAGAGAAACCAGGGTTCCCAGACCGCTACTGTCGATAAAATCAATTTCGCTGAAATCAACAATCAGATCGCCGGGCGCTTCGCCTATCTCCTGGGCGATTGCCGATTTAAAGGCTACTGCGACGGAAGCATCCAGCCGACGCACCGCCGGCGTCAGGATCGTCACCGAGGCCTGCCGTTCGGTTTCAATTTTCATCACTGTCCCCTGTACGTTCAATAATCAAGAGTGAAACATCATCGGCCATCGCCTGGGTCTCCTGCGCGTCGCCATTGCGCCAGTGGATCAAGTGCCGGGCAAACCGCGGCAGCAGCGCGGGCAGCGGCTGCGTCACACTGTCCTGCAGCCACGCTTGTAAACGCGCTTCGCCAAACTGTTCACCGCTCCGGTTTTCACATTCGGTGATACCGTCGCTGAACAGGCAAAGCCGCTCTCCTGGCGCCAGCGAGAAACTGACATCTGCCCATGAGAGATGGTTTATCAACCCCACCGGCGCCCCACCGCTACCGGCCGAGCGCACACTTCCATCCACGGTGACGATAAACGGCGTGGGATGCCCGGCCTGACACAGTTTCCCCTCACCGGTTGTGAGGTCGATGACGCCATAGATCAGGGTGAAATAGCTGACAATCTCTGCCTCGTCGCTACAAAAACGACCATTCAGGATCTGCACTACCTCGGCAGGTGATGCCGGCTGGTTATCAGCAGAGAAAAGAAAACGCTCAACCGCCCTGCCATGTAGAAACTGGCGGGCGACGGCAAGCGACATCATCGCCGCCCCCACGCCGTGCCCGGAGACATCCACGCAGTAAAATCCGAGATGCTCCCCCAGCGGGAAAACATTAAAAATATCCCCCGATACCCAGGCCGACGGCAGGAAAATCCAGTCGGAGAAAAAACCCTGATAGCACAGCTGATGAGCCGGGAGAACCGACTGCTGAATGCGCGCCGCCAGCTCCAGATCCTGTTCAATCTGCCGCAGCGCTTCACTTAGCCGCGTATTGCGCGCGGCGAGGTCGGCTTCAAGGGAGAGGATCCGCGCCCCGGCGTGCAGTCGCGCCCGCAGTTCACTCTGCTCCACCGGCTTACTGAGAAAATCATCGGCCCCTGCCGCAAACCCTTGCGTTAAATCGCCCGGATCTTCGCGAGCGGTGAGCAATATCAGATAAACGTAGTGACCAAACTGGCGGCGGCGCACTTCCCGGCACAGCGTCAGGCCATTCATCTCCGGCATTTCCCAGTCGCTAATCACCAGGCTGACGGGCTGGTTTTCGAGGATCGCCAGCGCGGCGACGCCGTTTTCCGCCTCACTGACGATATAGCCCCACTGCGTCAACATCCGGCTTAGCAACCGACGATAAACCAGCGAATCTTCAACAATCAGGACGTGCTGTGCCGACATCGCGCCTCCTAAATCGGCAAGAACCAGATAAGGCTGATCGTGCCTTCACGAAACTTGCCGCTGTACGCTATCAGTTTAGTCAGTAGCGGGTTGGCTTGCTCATCAGCAATGGGGTTGTCAACCAGGCTATACTCCAACCTGACGGCAACGCCAATCGACTTTAGCGACAAACCGGCGATAAATGGCTGGTCAGCAAAAGTATCGTGTGGCTGATGCTGGATAAAGACGGGTGAGCGGCGGCCCGCTTTTCCGCAGAATGGCAACGAGGAAATCCTGTAAGGGGAAAACTCATGCATGGTCAGCGCGTGTCGCCTGCGGATCCTAACCCGCCCGGCCGCTGCCGGGCGAACGGGT
This sequence comes from Klebsiella sp. HMSC16C06, assembly GCF_001808325.1. NCBI lineage: Bacteria > Pseudomonadati > Pseudomonadota > Gammaproteobacteria > Enterobacterales > Enterobacteriaceae > Klebsiella > Klebsiella sp. HMSC16C06. Next base: position 169,243 of record NZ_KV793012.1, on the reverse strand, counting down.
CATGAGGAACGCACCATGAAGTTTTATCGCGATCTTTTTGAAGCCAGCCTGAATCGCGTCGTACCGGAGCACGATAAAAAGCGCTTTTTTCAGGCCTTCTACAGCACCTTTATCCATATGTCACCGGAAACCGAGCAGCACTTCTCCCAACGCTCCGGCGAGGAAGGCCAGCAGATGATCTTTAAAAGCTTTTTCGCCATGCTGGCGGTCAACGGCGACCTCTTCGTACCCGATTTTCTGGAACGGCTGGCACGCGAGCAGAGCGAGGAAGGCCTGCGTCTGCCACCGCGGTTTTTTGCCCTGTGGCGAGAAGCCATGCTCAAAACCGTCCGCGCCAGCGATCCACTGTGCGATGAAGAGATCCTCACTGCATGGGCAATGGCGATCGCCCCTGGTCTTGAGTATCTACGCCGCCAGGCGGAGCTCCACTATCAGACCGCAGGTCACTGATCATGCGCGCCGCTAACCGTGTCGACCTCAACGTCCTGCCCTCAGCGGTGATGATCTACGATGAGCGCGAACGACTGCAGGCCTGGAATGATAAGGTGGCGCTGTTTTATCCCGCGATCGCGCCCTGGCTGACCGTCGGCGCTCCCCTTGAGAGCCTGGCGGAGAAGTTCATCGATGCAGGGTATAACATCGACCCTGGTCGGCAACAGACGCTACGCGAGACGATTATCCGCAACTGCCGCCAGACGAACCACTGCGAGGTCCGCCAGTCGGGCAACCGCCGGATTTACGTTCAGCATCAGCGGCTGGCGGATGGTGGAATTGTCAGTCTGCATACCGACATCACTGAGCTTGACGAGGCCCGACGCGCACGTCACCAGCTTCACGACGATTTTTTATTCACTGCGGAGTCGATCCAGATCGGTATCTGGGACTGGCAGGTCTCCCACGACAACCTGCAGGTGAATGACACCCTGCTGGCGATGGTCGGCCAGTCGCGGACACAGTGGCGCTATCCGCTGCGTTTTATGCTCAATCTGGTCCACGAGGACGATCGCACTACCCTGCAACAGGCGATGATTTCCTCGCAAAACGAGCATATGCCGGTTTTTGAATGTGAACTTCGTGTCCAGCACCCAACGCAGGGCTGGCGCTGGATGCTGCTCTCCGGGCAGATCGTCACCCTCAATATGCAGCAGCAGGCAGAGCGGGTGATCGGGACGTTGCAGGATATTACCCGGCGCAAAGCCGCAGAGCTGCTGGCCATTGAGGCGGCGAAGGAGGCCCGCGAGGCGAACGAAGCGAAAAGCGCCTTCCTCGCCAATATGAGCCACGAAATCCGCACCCCGATGAACGGCATTCTCGGTATGACGCAGCTCTGCCTCGATACGCCGCTGACCGCGGAGCAGCGGGAGTACCTTTCGCTGGTGATGAGCTCAGCCCAGTCGCTGCTGCACATTATTAACGACATTCTTGATTTCTCACGCATTGAGTCGGGCAAGATGCAGGTGGACGAAGAGCCGCTGGAGATCCGCCCCTTTATCCAGTCGCTGATCCGCCCGCATATGCCTGCCGCCAGCGAAAAGGGCCTTGAGCTGCTGGTGGACATCTCACCTGCGGTACCGGAGGTGCTGATCGTCGATGGCCCCCGGCTGCGGCAAATCCTGACTAACCTGTTGGGTAATGCGCTGAAGTTCACACATCAGGGGGAGGTTCTGCTGGCGATAGCGCCGGCCGACGACGAAAGCCGCTGGCGCTTTCGCATTCGCGATACCGGGATCGGCATCGCCCCGGAGAAGCAAAAGGCGATCTTCGAAGCCTTCAGCCAGGCCGATAGCTCTACCACCCGCCGCTACGGCGGCACCGGGCTGGGGTTAACCATTTCAGCCCGCCTGGTCAGCCTGATGGGCGGCGAGCTGATGGTGGAGAGCCAGCCCGGGGCGGGCAGCGAATTTGCCTTCACCCTGCCGCTGGAAGGCCTGAACGCCACGGCCTCCGGTAGCGCTCCGCTGAGCCGCTTCAACCACCAGCGGGTGCTGGTGGTTGACGACAACAGCACCAACCTGCGCCTGCTCGACACCATGCTTCGCCAGATGGGGCTGATGCCAAGCTGCGTGGACAACGCCAGCGAGGCGTTACGTCGGGCCGCCGAAGGGCCGCCCTGGCCGCTGATCCTGCTGGATGCACAGATGCCGGATATGGACGGCGTATCCCTGGCGCTGGAGCTCTCCGCCCTGCCTGAAGCCCGGCAAAGCCAGATTATTATGCTCAGCTCCATGAGCCGCCATTTCGACGCCAATATGCTCAAGCGCATCGGCATTGCCCACTATCTGCATAAACCGGTGGCGCAGCGCGAACTGCATCAGGTTATCGCCGGTATTCTCCTTCCCACGCCGGTGGTGGCGACAGCGCCAGCCCCCGTTGCGGAACCGGTCAGGGACCAGACCGGGCTGCATATCCTGCTGGCTGAGGACAACCTGGTTAATCAAAAGGTCGCCAGACGGCTGCTGGAGCAGTTGGGTCACCGCTGCGAGGTGGTGAGCAACGGCCGGGAGGCGCTGGAGCGCTGGCGCGCCGCCTGCTGGGATTTACTGCTGATCGATCTGCAAATGCCGGAGATGGACGGTGAAACCGCCATCCGTCTGCTGCGCGAAGAGACGCCGGCGCTGGGCAGGCAACATCAGCCCGCGATGGCCATGACCGCCCATGCCATGCAGGGCGATAGAGAGCGCTGTCTGGCGATGGGCTTCGACGGCTATATCGCCAAACCAGTGAGTCTTGAGGCGCTACGGGAAGCCATCGCCCGCGTCGGCGCAGCGGAAGATAGCGATTTGGAGGAAGAGAAAGGCCTGCCGGACGAGGCCCACCTGCTAAAACAGTGCGCAGACGATCCTGAGCTGGTCGAGGAGCTGCTGGGACTCTTCGCTGAAGGGCTTGATGCTGCGATCATCGCCCTCACCCACGCCATTGATACTAATGACAGGGAGACGTGGCGCCGTACCGCCCACAAACTGCGCGGCGAGGCGGTCACCCTCGGCTTTCAACGCCTTGCCGGGGTGCTCCAGCAGCTGGAGAGCCAGGCGACGTCGCCCGACCAAACCGTGTCTGACGCTCTGCGCGACGCGCTGGCTGAGGCGATCACAGGCTGCCACTTGTGGCTGCGGCGCAGAGCGCAGGCGGCTTCACGCTAAGCTCCTCTCAGTCGTGGATTTTCACCCCCAGACAGCCGCGAACAAATTCAGGGTTAAAGTGTTTCACCGCTTCGCCAACGTAACCTAAATCCAGGGCGCCGATCTGCGCCATTTCGCTCGTGGTGAGCGAGAAATCCCAGATGGCAAAGTTCTCTTCAATACGCTCCTGGCGGGTGGATTTAGGGATCACCGTGACGCCACGCTGCACGTTCCAGCGCAGGATGACCTGTGCAATGGTTTTTTGATGGGCATCGGCAATCCCCTGAAGCATCGCCTCTTGATACGGATTATGTCTGCCACCGCCTAACGGCGCCCACGCTTCCGGCTGAACGTGATAATGCTTCATGGTTTCCAGCGCCGCAGGCTGCGCGAAATAAGGATGCAGTTCAACCTGGTTCACCATCGGCCTGATTCTGACAGTTTCGCAGAAGTTAGCTAACACATGGGGGTAGAAATTGGAGACGCCAATCGCTTTCAGCTTCCCGGCTTCATACGCGTCTTCCAGCGCGCGCCAGGAGCTGAAATAATCGCCCATCGCCTGATGCAACAGATAGAGATCGAAATATTCCAGCCCGGATTTTTTTAAGGACGCGGCAATCCCGGCTTTCGCCATCCCGGTGTTGGCCATGTCCTGGACCCACAGTTTGGAGGTTATAAACAGCGCCTCACGGGTACACAGACCTTCGGCGATGGCTTCGCGAACGGCCTCCCCCACCGCATCTTCATTATCGTAGACGGCAGCGGTATCGATAAGGCGGTAGCCGGTACGAATGGCGTTCAGCACTGACTGCTTACACTCTGCTTTATCGGTCACCTTAAAAACGCCAAAACCCAGCATCGGCATTTTAAGGTTGTTACTTAATACAGAATATTCCACGGTGAAGCTCCCCTCTTGTTAAAACATCATGGTAAGACAAGAACGCGGTCACGATTAGCCTGTCATTCCTGATTTGACTTATGCATTCAATTCATTAATCGCAGTGCGCTGAGATGATCTGATTTTGACAGAGAGCCGAAAAGTCCCCCCTGCCGCGCCCAGCAATAACAGACCGCTCAGTGCAAACGTGCTGTGCCATCCCAGACTATCAAACACCAGGCCGCCTGCCGTTGACCCGAGGGCAATCGATAGCTGGATCACAGCAACCATAAGACCACCGCCCGCCTCCGCATCTTCGGGCAGCGTCCGCGCAATCCATGTCCACCAGCCGGTGGGCGCCGCCGTCGCCAGCAGGCCCCACAGGCTTAACAGTACGGTGACAGCACCGGTATGGTGCCCGGCCAGCAAAAGCGCTCCGACAATCGCAGCCATAATCAAAGGGATAGCCACCAGCGTCAGATAAAACCGGGCGTGCAGAACGGTCGAAATGAGCAGCGTGCCGACAAAACCAGCGACGCCAATCGCCAGTAATATCAGGGGCAGACCAGAAGAACTGACCCGGGTCACCGTCTCCAGAAACGGTCGCACATAGGTAAATAAGGTAAACTGCCCCATAAAGAACAGCCCGCAGGCCAGCAATCCAAGGGATACCGTCGAGCGGCGGAACAGACGCAGCACGGTTCCCTGCCGCTGTGGTGCGCGCTGGCTTTTCATCGACGGCAGGCTAACGCATTGCCAGATGAAGGCTACCATCGCCAGCGGAACAAGACATAAAAAGGCACCGCGCCAGCCGACGGTGGCCCCCAGGTAGCTGCCCAGCGGCGCTGCCACAACGGTGGCCAGCGCGTTACCGCCGTTAAAGATGGCCAGTGCGCGGGGGACCTGGCGTTGCGGCACCAGCCGAATGGCCGTTGCCGCCGACATCGACCAGAAGCCGCCGATGACGATCCCGATGAGCGCTCTGCCCAGCATATAAACCGGGAAACTGGACGCCAGGGCAATCATCAATCCTGAGGCCGCCATCAACGCCGTGAGCCCCAGCAACAGCCATTTACGGTCCAGCGACCCGGTAAGACGGGAAATCGTCAGGCTGGTCAATACCGCCAGCGCGCCAGAAAGCGCGATCCCCTGGCCTGCTAATCCCTCGGTAATGTGTAAATCACCCGCGATGGGTGTCAACAGACTGACCGGCATAAACTCTGAGGCAATGAGCACAAATACGCAGAGCGTCATCGCCAGGACGCCGCTCCAGTATGCGCGGGTGTTATGTAATCCAGACATTATTTATCTCCGACAAAACAAAGCCGCCTGCAGGCGGCTTTGGGGATGTCTCCGGCACAGGAGAGCTATTGCAGGTTGGTTTTGAAAAATTGAGTGAATGTAGCAAAGGGAATTTTGCCCGCGACGTTGTCATAGAGATCGACGTGGTTTGCGCCAGGAACAATCACCAGCGCTTTCTCTTTACTGCCGATCGCCTTAAAGGCATCTTCGGCAAAATAGCGTGAATGGGCTTGTTCGCCGGTCACAATAAGCGTCGGAATAGTCACTTCGCTGGCGTAACTCAGCAGCGGCATATTCATAAACGACAGCGGCATCGTCGCATTCCAAGCCCCGGTTGAATTAACCGAACGCGCATGGAAACCTCGCGGCATACGGTAATAATCGAAGAACTCTTTCAGGACCGGATTGGGGTTGGCGGGCAAGGTTTCCGGCAAAATACGATCGGCAGCGCTGACGTTGCCTTTATCATCAACATATATGTCATGCCCACCGGGGGCGGAAGTGCCGTTTGCCGCATCCTTCCAGCGCTGCGCGTTCAAGTACTGCAGTACCGCTCGGCGGTCGGCTGTCGTGTAGCGGTCTTTGCCATCGCCTACCCCATGCCCCATCGCGCGGCTCATGTCATACATGACGCTGGTCGCCACCGCTTTGACGCGGGTGTCCATCGCCGCGTCGTTTAGGGCCATACCGCCCCAGCCGCAAATGCCGAGCAAACCGATACGGTTGCGATCCACCTCTTTTTGCAGGCCCAGAAAGTCCACCGCGGCACTGAAATCCTCGGTATTGATATCCGGTGAGGCCACGTTGCGTGGGTAGCCACCGCTTTCGCCCGTATAGGATGGGTCAAACGCCAGGGTGACAAACCCCTGTTCGGCCAGCGTCTGGGCATACAGGCCGCTGGACTGCTCTTTTACCGCGCCGAAGGGACCGCTCACGGCAATAGCTGCCAGTTTGCGTTCACCGCGATCCTTCGGCAGGTAGAGATCGCCAACTAAGGTTATCCCGTAGCGGTTCTGGAAGGTCACCTTACGGTGATCCACTTTCAAACTCTCAGCAAACGTTTTATCCCATTTTTCAATCAGTGAAACAGGCGCATTCGGGTTAATTGTCTCAGCAGAGCTCATCGTTGTGACTCCAGTTAATGAGGCGCAAAGCAGCATGGCGGGTATCGCGGCTGTCAGTTTTTTGGTGAAAACCGTCATCAAAATTCCCCTAAATAAACGTGATCAATGCAAGTCTCCAGTAGACAACGCTGCTGTGCTTTGTTGTCGTGCGCTTAGTGTAGCCAGCAGTAATGGTTCTTATTAGGGGGTGAAAAATGCTAAGATTAATACCATATTGTTCTAAATGGCATGCGGGTGACGAGGCGGGAGAATGGCGAAACGGGAAAACTATAATGACCTTTATCTGTTTATGCAGGTGGTGCGGGAAGGCAGTTTTACCGCCGCAGCGCAACGACTTGGCCTGGCGCAGTCCGGGGTAAGCCGTGCGGTTCGCGAACTCGAAGAGCGGCTGGGCGTTCAGCTTCTGGTGCGCACCACCCGCCGGTTGTCGCTCACTCAGGCGGGTGAGCAGCTCTATCACAATGTCGAATCCGGTTTCGACGCCTTAGATATGGGACTCGCCACGCTGGCCCACTATCGTCAAACGCCCTCCGGTACGGTACGCATCAATGCCAGCCAGCATGCCATTGATAAAGTCCTGCTGCCGAAGCTGGCAGTATTTAAACACCGCTATCCCGATATCAGACTGGAACTGATCAGCGAAAGCCGGTTTGTCGATATTATTGCGGAGCGATTCGATGCGGGCGTGCGTCTGGGCCCGGAAGTCGGGAGTGGTATGATTGCGGTACGCATTTCGCCCGATATGGAGATGGCTGTTGTCGGTACCCCGGAACATTTTCGCCGCTACGGCTTTCCACAAACGCCCGCCGATTTAGTCGCCCAGCCCTGCATCGCTTATCAGTTCGGCGACGGCAGCCTTTACGCCTGGGAACTTAATGTGGATGGCAAAAAAATCACCCACCCGCCTCAGGGACAGTGGGCTTTCGCCGATAGCTATATGGAGGCCAAAGCGGCGAGGCTCGGTCTGGGGCTGGCCTATGTCCCGGAAGAGCTGATTACCGACGATCTAGCCCAGGGCACACTTATCCGGGTGCTCCAGCGTTATAGCCAGCGTCTGGAAGGTTCATTTCTCTATTACCCGCACCGCAATGTGTCGCCCGCGCTGAGAGCGGTCATTGATACATTGCGAATGTAGCTGAGGTTGCCTGCAGGCAGCAGACCACCGGTAGCGGTTGGTGGAGGGGTCTGAACTCAGAGCTTTCGCTTAATTCCGAACCATGCAAATTGTTAGGCGAGGCGGAAATGATCTGATATCAGTATCAATTTTGCGACTTACCTATGTGATCATAAAGTTATAATACAGCACCGCTTCGTAACGAGTTAAAAAAACGCATATTTCCCTGCTACGCAAACCCTTTTTCTTCGCCTACCCACGCCTGTTGTTGAAATACCTCCAAAACGCTTAAGCATTCCTTTCCACCTCAGGGCTGCTACGCTAACTCTCAGTCAATGGCGAAGGAGGCGTAATGAAAGTCCTCAATATCCTGGTCCGTCGATGCGTGCTGATTACCCGCTTTGAAGAGACCGTTTCGTTTTATGAAAACCTCATCGCGCAGACGGCCAGGTTGCGTTTCGACTATCCCGAATACGATCTCAAACTGGCGCAGGTGGGTTCAGTGCTTTTAATCGGCGGAACCGAGCAAAGCCTGGCGCCTTTTCGCGCCACCGAGGCCACTTTCCTGGTCAACGACATTACCGCCTGGGAGAAACATCTGCCTTCCACCGGAGCAACGATTATCAATCCGGTGAAGGCCGTGCCCACCGGCTGGAACATGCTGGTTCGGCATCCGGATGGCATGATTGCCGAATACGTTGAGCATCATGACAAAAACCCAGCAGATGAGATCTTCTGATGCTTCGCTTTCAGAGGGTTGGACCTGGTATCAGTCGGCCATACTGCCAGAAAAGTGCGCTTTCTGCTGTAGCCAGAGAGGGAGAAACTGGCGCTGCAAGCCGCAGCGCCACAGTTATCCTCTTACCCGGGCAGCATCACAAACTGACACTGTTCAACCAGTTGAGCAGACTTGCCACTGAGTATTGCGTCGGTGCGCGCGATATCGGCTGCCCCGATGTTATCAACAGCAGCGTCGGCAGGCCGCGTACGCCGAGGTCGCTGGCCAGTTCCTGATGCAGGTCGGCATCCAGATAGCGCGTTTCAAACTGAGCAATCCGCTGGCTGAGTTTTTCATGGGCCAGTAGCTGCCAGAGTTTACGGCAGTGCACACAGCGCTCCGCGCCAACGAACAGCAGCCCGGGTCGTTCACCCTCCAGTTCACTCGCCGCGCTTATCGGCCGGAATGCGCTTTCCGCAACGCGGAACAGCTTCGGACTGCGGCGCAGAGTATCGTTATCGGTTGCGACGCACAGCGCATCGGCGCTTTTACTGTACGGCTGTACGCCCGCCACGCGCACCACGCTCTGCGCCGGGCCCGCCGCCGCCGCGCCCGGCTGACGCAGAGTGCGGACATCAACTGCCGCAATCGGCGTCTCCTGCGGTTGCGCAAGCTGCGGGATCCACGCGTAAGGAATGCGGTAGGCGCGGTAAACCATATTATTATTCAGCGTCTTACCCCAGAACGGCGAAATGTATTCCCAGACAATGTCGTGATCGCGGGTCACTTCAAAAATGCGGCCGTTCGAACCTTCGTTAATCAACGTATTGCCATTTTCCAGGCGCTGCATATTGCTGATATACGGACTGTAGAAGCGGTATGAATCAGTCGGTTGCGGCAGGTCCGCTTCATAAGGCGAGTAGCGCCACTCAATATCGAGGGTCAGCGGGTTGATCTCAAGGATCCGAGAATAATCGCGCCAGGCGTTTTTCACCCCATCCGCCGATGCCGGGTTAGGCGCACCGTATCCGGCCCAACCGCCGTTGTCGAAAATCAGGATATTGCCCGCCCCCGGCAGCCCCTGGGGGATCATATGCGCATGATGCTGGCCGATGATCCAGCCGATGTGCTTCAGCTCCGGTTTGCTGTAGTCCGGGCCGAGCTGCCAGACAATTTTGCCGCTCTGCTTATCGATAATGGCGATAATATTGGATTCGCGGGCGTCCCAGATAATGTTGTCGGGATGGAAGCGCGCATCGCCGGCGTCATACCATTTATTCGGCCCCAGCGCCGACATCGAGTTGATATGCATCCAGTCGCCCATTCCGCCGCCGCTGGCGCGCATATTCGGGTTATTGTACAGCGCGGTGCGCGCCGCATCGTCGAAGCCCAGCTCATGAAAATGGTCGCTGCAGCGCCACTCCCAGACCACATTGCCCTGCCAGTCGACTTCAATAATGGTGTCGTCCAGCAGCAGCTTGTCGGAGATCGCTTCATTCACCAGATTGGTGTGGGCGAGGATCAGGGTATTGCCGCCATCGACCTGCGGCTCCAGCCCCGGCGCGTAGTAGCCGACGGGGTTACCCGCTCGCTGATAGTCGTGATGAGCGCGCGCCATCCAGCGCGTTTCATTGCCAGGGTCGCTGACCTGTTCGTAGCGGTCGAATTTCCAGGTCACGTTGCCCTCCCAGTCCACCTGGATCAGATCGAGCATATCCTGCATGCCATAGCGCGGGTCGCGCTCGCCGCTGTGGCCAAGGATGGCGCCGCCGGGCAGAATTTTGTTGGGAAACCCATGCAGTTCAGGCCATTCCCGCACCACGTGACCATTCATATCCACCAGTACCGCGCCGTGTTCGGTGGCCTGGAAAAGGGTGTAGCCGCTCCAGGCGCGCTGCGGATCATAAAGTGTGGCGCTGGTCGGGTAAACGGAAGGATGTCCCATATGTTGCTCCTTAAATAATAAAATCAGACAGAAGTAATCAGGTTGCGAATGTGGCGGCAGGCGGCGGTAAACGAGTCATCATCACGCTGGCGCGGATGAGGCAGCGCCAGGTTCACGATTTCTCGTATCCGCCCCGGACGCGGGGAGAGCACGACGACGCGATCGGCCAGGGCGACGGCCTCTTCAACATCGTGCGTCACCAGTAACGTGGTGGTTCCCGCGCTTTGGTGGATCTGTAAAAGTTCCTGCTGCAGGGTGTGACGCGTCAGGGCATCCAGCGCGCCGAAAGGCTCATCGAGCATCAGGATCTGCGGGCGGGCCACCAGACCGCGGGCAATAGCCACCCGCTGGGCCATGCCGCCGGAAAGCTGCGCGGGCAGCGCGCTGGCGAACTCGCTGAGCTGCACGCGCGCCAGCATCTCCAGTGCCCGCTGGCGCTTCGTCGCCCGGGTGAGCTTTTCATCTGCCAGGCCGAGCATCACGTTGTCGAGCACGTTAAGCCACGGGAACAGGCGCGGCTCCTGAAACACAATGCCGCGCTCTTTGCCCACGCCGGTGACCGGCTCGCCGTTAATACAAATATCCCCCTGGGTGGCAGACTCAAGGCCCACCAGCATCCGTAGCAGCGTCGATTTACCGCAGCCGCTGCTGCCCACCAGCGCGACCAGTTCTCCGGCGGCGATATCCAGGTTGAAATTCTTTAGCGCCGTCACCTGTTGCCAGGATTTACGCACGTGGCGAAAAGAGACCAGAGTTGAAGAGGTCATAACTGCTCCTGTTGACGCCAGCGGGTGGCGCGCATTTCCAGTAAACGTCCGGCTTTATCCAGCGCCGCGCCGGTGATACCGACCAGCACCATGCCGCAGAGAATAGTGGGCATATCCAGCAGCTGCTGGGCATTGATCATCAGGCTGCCGATCCCGACGCCGGAGGACATGAAATATTCCGCGCCGATATTGCCAAGCCAGGCGTAAATCAGCCCCAGCCGCAGACCGGCAAAGATCCCCGGCGCGGCACCGGGAAGAATGACCCGGCGCAGGCGCGCGAATTCGCCCAGCCGCAGCACCCTGGCGACTTCATCGAGTTGCGGGTTTCGCTGAAGCACCGCCTGCAGAGTGCTGAAGAACATAGGAAAGAACGACGCCAGCGCGATAAAGACGATTTTGCCGCCGTTATCGTTACCCACCCATGCCGTCAGCAGCGGCAGCCAGGCAAACAGAGCAATATGGCGCAGCACGTTAAGCGTGGGGGTAAAAATTTGTCCGGCGCGTGGGCGCAGCGCCAGCAGCAGTCCGCAGAGCAAACCGCCGGCAATCCCCAGCGCGCCGCCGACAACCGCTCTCCCCAGACTGGCCAGCATCGCGGCGCTCAGCTCTCCGCTCAGGATCCCCTGAACAAAACGTGCCGCCACCGCCAGCGGCGAAGAGAATAATCCGCTATCAATCCAGCCCCACTGGCTGGCCAGCTGCCACAGCGCCAGCAGGACTATCGGCAGCGGTAACGCCCGCCAGCTGGCCTGCGGTTTCCACGCCAGGCGTCCGGCGGCTGGTTGCGGCCAGAACACCAGTCGGGAACAGGCCCGATTCGCCGCCCACTCCATCAGCATGCCGCTCAGGCCAACCACCGCGATGGTGACAAAGACAATATCCAGCTGAAACAGCTGGCGGCCCCAGACCATCAGGTAGCCAATACCTTCGGAAGAAGCCAACAGCTCGACAACGATAAGCGATACCCAGGCCTGCGAAAGCGCCAGACGCAGACCGGTAAACCAGCCCGGCAGGCTTGCCGGGATCACCAGCCAGCGCAGCCGCTGCCAGCGGGAGAAGTTCATCACCCTGCCGGCTTCGCTCAGGGTCTGCGGCACGCTGGCTACCGCCTGCTGAGTGTTGATGGTCATCGGCACCACAGTGGTTTTCACGATAACCGCCAGCTTGAGGCCGTTATCAATCCCGAACAGCACCATCAATAGCGGGATCCAACCGAGCGTCGGAATTTGCGCCAGCGCGTAGAACAGCGGTTCCACCCGCTGCGCGGCCGCTGGCACCAGGCCAAACAGCGCCCCGAGCAGCGTGCCGGCGATGGCGCCCAGCAGCAGGCCAAGCGCCAGATGCTGGAGACTAAATCCCCACTGCGCCAGCAGATCGCCGCTCAGCAGCGACAACGCGGTATCGGCAACCACCGACGGGGCGGGCAAAATTTGCGCGGGCATCCATCCCTCGCGGGCGGCGATGTACCACAGCAACAGCAGTAGCGCTGGCAGCAGCCACGGCCAGCCGTTAAGCCGGAAACCCGGCCTGCCAGGGGCATCGGTTCTTAAGATCATCTGCGACATATCGGTCCACTCATCGGAAAGTGATGCCGCTATGAAAACGTGACTCACGCTGCCCCGCTATTGCGTAAGGCGAATAATCCCGATGCATCGAATGCATTTCAGCCTGGCGGGCACGCGGCGTCTGATTTAGCTTTTTTTCACCCATGCTTGGCGAATAAAAGCATTTAACACACGGCCCGCCGGCTCTTTAGGGTGAGAAAAAACTCAAGGGAGCAATACGTTATGATGAAAGCATTTTTTAGCCGCACCTTGCTGGCATTGGTCGCGGTCATCGGTCTGGCGGCAAACGCCCAGGCCGAGACGCTACGAACCATTCGCATCGGCGTGCCGGATCAGAGCGCCGGCAGTCAACCTTTTATTGAGGGGCCGGTCGGCATGGCGTTTATCCGCCATCAGCTGGAAGAGGTGTTTAAACCGCAGGGTGTGGAAGTGCAGTGGCAGTTTTTCAAGGGGGCAGGCCCGGCGGTGAATGAAGCGTTAGCCAACCGACAGCTTGATTTTGTTTACCTCGGCGATCTGGCGGCGATTATCGGTAAGGCCAATGGTCTGCCGACACGCCTGCTTCTGGGCAGCCGCGGCTCGGAATCCTGGCTCGCGGTAACCAAAGCCTCGGGTATTAAAACGCTGGCCGACCTGAAAGGCAAACGGGTGGCGGTCTATCGCGGTACGGCGGACCAGCTGGCCTTTGACCGGGCGCTGCAAACCGCCGGCCTCAATGAGCGCAGTTTGCAGGTCATCAACCTTGACTGGAACGCGGGTAAAGCGGCGCTGGCGGCCGGTCGCGTCGATGCGGTATGGGGAGGCGTCTCCCTGCTGGCGCTACGCGGCGACAAAATTGATGTGGTGGTTAAAAGCGGCGATTCAGGCCGCCAGAACACCACTCAGGCGGGGTTCCTCGGCACGCAGACGTTTATCGAGACCTGGCCGCAGGCGACTCAGCAGATCGTTAATGTGCTGGTGAAGAATGCCGCTGAAATCAGCGATCCGGCTAATCGAGACGCCTGGTCTGCCGAGATGGCGCAGCAAAGCCAGATCCCCAAGGCGTTATTTCTGGAAGCGCTGCAGCCACAGGATCTGAACTTTACCACCTCACCGCGTATTGACCCGTTCCTGACCGACAGCTTCAGCAGTAGCGTCGAGCAGGCTAAATCGGGTCGTCTGATCCGCAGCGCTTTTGACGTTAAGCAGTGGGTGGACGGCCAGTTTGTCGAGCAGGCGCTGAAAACGCAGCAACTGGAAAACCGCTGGCCACCGTACGATGCCAAAGGTGAGGCGAAAAACGCCGGTTAATCCCCCTCCTCCTGCGCCAGCAGCTGAAGCTGATGCTGACGGTCGGTATGGAGGATAATCTCAATCAGCCTCTCAACCAGCGGCGGCTGAATCGCGTGAACCGGGGAGATAATGGCAAACCGGGTCTGCATTAGCCGCCACTCATCTGGCAGATCGCTAAGTTCCAGTTTCACCAGCCGATGGCTGTGCTGGCACAACGCGAAGCCGTCCTCGCTGGCGAAGCTTATCGCGTGGGTTTGCGCCAGAGTGGAAAGCAGCGCGTAAATATGGTCGCACTGGATCGCGGGCGTAAAGTCCTGTTGCTGGCTGAGGGTCGCCAGTACCTTGCGTACCCCCGGCGGCAAATAGGGGGCGGCAAAAGGGTAGCGCAACATCTCCTGAATCGAGATCGTCCCCTGTTTTGCCAGCGGATGTTCGGCATGGCAGACAAAGAAACAGCGTTGTGGGCTAAGCGGCTGCACGCGTAACTGCGGGTCAAGCTCGGCCTGCCAGCTATCGGCGACCACAAAAGGATAGTGCTGGGAGGTAAGCGCCTGATGCAGAGCAAGCCAGTTATCAATGTGAAAACGCACCCTCGCCTGCGGCAAAAGACGATGAAACTCTCCGATGGCCGTCGGAATCAGCCTCGCGCCGGGAGCCGGGCCGCAGCCAAAAGCGACCTCGCCATTTTGCGCATCGTCCGCCTCACGCAGCTGGCTACTAAGCTCAATATTGAGTTCCTGAAAACGGCGCGCATAAGGCAGCAGCTTTTGCCCGTGCAGCGTGAGCGTCGGTAGCTTGCTCTGGCGGTCGAATAAAGGATGACCGACACTCTGCTCCAGCGCCTGAATGCTGCGGCTAAACGCCGATTGCGACAGGCAAACCGCCTCCGCCGCACGATTAAAACTGCCGTACTCCACTAGCGCTACAAAATTGCGTAACTGGCGAAAATCCAGATGCATCGATCCGCTCCCTTCCCTCTACTATTCAACAAAAGTACTGGAAGGCGGCCTGGCGGTAAACCACAGACACCACTCCCGGTGGGTTAGCGCACCGTGACTGGGGTGAAAGTTCGCGTTGCAGAATAGTGATGAACCTGCATGAGCGGCCAGCCACAGAGCCTCACGCTGATCTCACGTTTCAGCCATTAATTCCGTCATCACTTTCGCAAACACTTCGCCCGGCTGCGACAGGGTGCTGTGTCCATCCGTCACCGCGACGACAGACACCGGCAACGCATGACGGAACGGCCGCACCGCCAGACCGCTGGTGTCGACGCCCTGTAGAGAAAAACTGTCAACAATAGTCATACTGTTGTTGCCGTGTCTGACAAGATTAATCGCCATGCTGTAGCGGTTGGTTTCTACCGCCGCCACCTGGCGCTGGCGGAACGCCGGCACCTCTTCGGCAATCATGGCAACCAGCCGCGCGTCGGTCGTGATATACACCAGGTCGCGTGTCGGGATATCCTGCCAATGGATTTCCGTCTGCTGCGCCAGCGGATGCTGCCCGGGCAGCACACACACCATTTCACCCCGGCAGATGGCCAACGGGTTCTCCTCTGGTTCGTAGCCGGGTTTCACCAGAAAACCGAGATCGTAACGCCCTTCTTCAACCGCCGTCTCAATTTCATTGTTGAGACACATATCCGCCACCACACCATAATCGGGAAAGGTCTGCCGAAAACGCGCCACCGCCAGCGGCAATATATTCAGCGCCAGCGCAGGCGTGGCACAGACCCGCAACTGACCAACGCGATACTGCCGGATGTGATCAACAAAACGTTCAAAACGAAGCCGGTCCTGATGCACGCGCAGCGCCTCTTTATACAGCGCTCTGGCTTCCGCGGTTGGCTGCATCTTCCCTTGATAGCGCTCAAACAGGCTGAACCCCATCTGCTGCTCGATAAGCGCCAGGCTTTTACTCACCGAAGGCTGCGACATGGCCAACTGCGCCGCTGCCGCTGTCACTGAACCTAGCTGAACGATACTGATAAAGACCTCGAGTTGCTTGGGTGTCATTGCCATTTTCCTGATAACGATATGCTGATTATGCATTTAAAAAATATGCACTCAGGGTTATAGAATCCATAATTATATTCACCAGAGGGCATAAAATGAAATTTTTCACGTCACGCTTCATGTCGATATTGTTGCTTATACCGGGGATGTTCTTAGCCCAGTCTCCTGCTCAGGCCGGGGAAGAAATCAATACGATTCTGCCAGACCATGTGATCCGCGTCGGTGCGGTCAACGCACCGCCGTGGTATCAGAAAGATCTGCTGACCAACCAGTGGACCGGGCTGGTTCCGGATGTTGTGCAGGCGATATTTAAAAACACCGATATCAAGATTGAATACGTTGATACGCAATGGGGCACCGCCGTCGCGGGTTTACAGTCCAACCGCTTCGATATTTTAGGTGGTTTTAATAATACGCCAGAAAGGGCCAAAGCCGTCGACTTTACCCGCCCTATGGGCTCGCACCAGATGGGCGTCCTGACTCTGGAAAAAGAGACGCAGAAATATCAGCGCTGGGACACCATCAACACTTCGCAGACCAGGCTCAGCGCGATTGATGGCTCGGCAGCCGTCACGCTGCTGCAGCCTCAACTGGACAAAGTCCAGTGGATTATCGTTCCCGATAGCGACAACATGCAGCTCCAGATGGAGAGCGGCCGCGCGGATGCCATCGTCACTAACGATATCCAGATGGCGCAATATATTCAAAAGCGTCATCAGGGCACGATGATTATTCCACAGCCGATCAAAGAACAGGCAACCAATATGGGCCTGCGTAAAGAACGACCGGAATTACAGGCGTGGCTGAATGGACGGCTCGAACAGCTGGATAAAGACGGCACGCTGAAAAAAATATGGCAGAAATATACTCACCCAGCGAAATAACTCTGATGAACCCACAATCATTATTACCGTTACTGAAAATTGAAGCGCTTAGCAAATCATTTTCAGGTAATAAAATTATAGATGATGTTTCCTTCGCGGTTCGTCCCTCGGAGGTGATTGGCATCATTGGCCGCAGCGGCGCGGGTAAATCCACCCTGCTGCGTTGCCTGAACATGCTTGAAGTCCCGGATAGTGGGCATATCTGGCTGGGTGAGGA
This sequence comes from Klebsiella sp. HMSC16C06, assembly GCF_001808325.1. Taxonomy (NCBI): domain Bacteria; kingdom Pseudomonadati; phylum Pseudomonadota; class Gammaproteobacteria; order Enterobacterales; family Enterobacteriaceae; genus Klebsiella; species Klebsiella sp. HMSC16C06. Next base: position 152,321 of record NZ_KV793012.1, on the reverse strand, counting down.
AGAAATAGGCTTTCACGGCGCGCAGAGAAAACAGGTCACACAGCGCACATTAGCGCGCCAGCGTGCCTCAATGACAATGGTATTCCAGCACTTTAATCTGTGGCCACACCGCAGTGTATTGCAGAATATTATTGAAGGTCCGGTACAGGTCCTGGGCTTGCCGCGTAAAAAAGCCATCGAAAAAGCCATGGCGCTGCTCACGCGTATGGGCCTGCAAGAAAAAGCCGGAGACTTCCCGGTTCAACTTTCAGGCGGTCAGCAGCAGCGGGTATCTATCGCCCGCGCCCTGGCCATGGCCCGCAAGTGATCCTGTTCGACGAACCGACTTCCGCACTCGATCCGGAATCTGTCGGGGAGGTGCTGTCCGTTATTTCCGAACTGGCGGCCAGCGGCACCACCATGCTGGTGGTTACCCATGAAATGCGTTTTGCCCTGCAGGTATGTAGTCGGCTGCTGTTGATGGATAATGGCAAACTGGTGGAAGAAGCATCCCCTCAGGAGATCTGGTCACGGCCGCCCGATGCCCCTATCCGACGCTTTATGACGCTGTCCGGCGTAACGGCAGAGGAGCTGCGCTAATGTCTTATCACTGGGATTTCTCAATACTGTGGCAATATCACGCGGTTTTGCTGGAAGGGATATTGACCACTTTTAAAATTGTGCTGGCCTCAGTCACGTTAAGCATTCTTGGCGGAGCGCTGCTGGCCCCGTTGCGCGGCGCGTCCAGGGCGGTCATCCGCTTACCCACCCAGGGGTTGATTGAGATTGTGCGTTCAATCCCCCCTCTGGTGCTGATTGTCTGGGCCTACTACTGTCTGCCCATTTTGTTCGGCCTGACCCTCTCCTCGTATCTGACCTGTGTCCTCGCCATCTCGTTATATGGCAGCGTATTTTTCGCTGAAATATTTCGTTCTGGTATGCAATCGGTCGATCATGGTCTGGTCGAAGCGGGCCTGTCGGTGGGGATGTCACCGCTGAAAGTATTAGTTCGCATTACCGCGCCGGTAGCCTTTTTGCGAATTTTACCGGCGTTTGTCAGCCAGTGCGTGATGTCGGTTAAGAATTCCGTGCTGGCGAGTTATATCGCAACGGGTGAGATCCTCTATCAAGGGCAACGGCTGAGTACCGCCACCTTCCGCCCTCTGGAGACACTGACTTTTGTGGCGCTGTTTTTCGTCGCCACCATTCTTCCGCTGTCACTGCTGGCAAGCTATGCCGAGCGCCGGATCCGCAGCCGCTACTTCAAACGTTGAGTAACCATGACTATTTCCGCAACACGCCAGCTGGTCAATTTTGCCAATACCTTATCTGCGCCAGCTATCCCGGCTCCCGTTCGGCGCAAAATTCGACTGCATTTACTGGATGCCCTCGCCTGCGGTTGGGCGGCCAGTGGCCACCGGGTCAGCGAACCGATGATACGCGCCTCCCGGCTATTTGGCGGAAACGGTCACTGTAGCGTCTTCGGTGAGTCCGGTTTCAGCCCATTGGCGGCCGCGTTCGCGAACGCCGCCATGATAAACGGCCTGGATCACGATGACGGTGTGGAGATCGACGGCAAAGGGCTCGGCCATCCGGGGGCCACACTGGTTGCCGCCGCGATGGTTGCGCTTGACCTCAATCCTGAGCCGGTAGCTCAGGACGTGCTGATTACCACCCTGGCGGCCGGTTTCGAGGTGAATAACCGGCTCATCCACGCCATCCAGCCTTCGGCAGAACGCTTCAGCCAGGTCTACGGCGTGGCGCAGCATCAATCCATCGGCGCAGCCGTGGTGGCCGGTCGGTTGTTGGGGTTAAACCCTGAGCAATTACATCACGCGGTGGGCCTGGCCGCCGCGTTAACACCGCTCCCCAGCCTGCACCAGTATAACTGGCGACAACGGCCGCTGTTGTCGCTCAAAGATGCCGTGGCGCCCGCCGCGCAAGCCGCCGTGCAGGCGGTGATCATGGCGCAGCAAGGCCTCAGCGGCAGCCTTGATGTACTCGATGGCGAACAGGGTTTCTGGCGGATGATTGGCTCCGACCAGTTCGCGCCAGACAGGTTGACCGATGAGCTCGGCAGTCACTGGTACGCTGGCTACGGTAGCTTTAAGCGATATCCCGCCTGCCGCTGGCTGGCCTGCGCGCTGGAATGCATGGAGGGCATCATGCAGCAGACCGGCTGGTCTGTTGCGGATCTCCGCACCATTGAGGTACAAAGCTTCCCCCGTCTGGTCAACGATATGATGGACTACCGGCCGCAAACGGTGACCGACGCGCAGTTCAGCCTGCCGTGGACGCTGGCAGCGGTCGCCGCTGGCCTGCCACCGGGTGCCGACTGGTATACTGAAGACAATATGCAAAACCCAGCCTTGCTGGCGCTGGCGGATAAAGTCACGGCCACTGTCACACCTGAATTTACACAACGGATGAACGGTCCGGCACGCCAGCCTGGCGCGCGCGTTGTGGTCACAAACAGCCGTGGCGAATGTGCAGTGCAGGAACGCTACAAACCCTTGGGCAGCGCCGAACGCCCGCTTAGCGATGGGGAAATTATTGCCAAGGCGCGGCGAAATTTGCCCGGACATAAGATAAAGGTTAACGAACTGCTTACGAGCGTGATGGAGGAGGAAACGGCTCGGTATTACTCCTCTTCGGCAGACCTGATGGGCTTTTCGCTACCGGCGTAGCAAGGGTTGCCTGACATTGTCAGGCAACCACGACCGGTTAGTGCTTCACGATATACATGGTACGACTGTAGGCCACATCTTCCGGGTTGGTGATCGGGTAGCCTTTCAGCCACGGCTTAATCAGCCGGCCGTTAGTGTACTGGTAGATCGGCGCAATCGGCGCTTTGACCATAATGATCTTCTCCGCCGCGTTGTAATCGTCGTTACGCGCTTTGGCCGAATTCTCCACCGCCGCCTGGGCGAGGATTTTGTCGTACGCCGGATCGTTAAAGCGCGAGATATTTCCGCTGTGGGTGGAGGTCAGCAGCGACAGGAAGGTGGACGGCTCGTTGTAGTCCCCTACCCACGAAGCGCGGATCACGTCGAAATTGCCGGTGTTACGGCTGTCGATATAGGTTTTCCACTCCTGGTTTTGCAACTTCACTTCCACGCCGAGGTTTTTCTTCCACATCGACGCCACCGCGATGGCAATCTTCTGGTGATTCTCAGAGGTGTTATACAGCAGCGTCAGCTTCAGCGGACGATTCGGGCCATAGCCGGCGGCAGCCAGCAGGGCTTTCGCCTGGGCATTAAGTTCGGCCTGACTCATACTCTCAAACTGCGACGGCTGGGGGGTGAAGCCCGCCGTCACGTCCGGCGTGAAACGCCAGGCCGGTTTTTCCCCGGTTCCCAGCACTTTCTCCGCCATCACCCGGCGATCGATGGTCATACTCAGCGCCAGTCGCACCCGCTCGTCCGCCGTCGGCCCCTTTTGGGTATTGAAAGCGTAATAGTAGGTACCCAGCTGCGGCGGGGTATATACCTGCCCCGGAATATCCTTCAGTAGCTTCTGATACATATTTTTCGGGAAAGATTCGGTGATATCGATATCGCCAGCGAGATAGCGCTTGGTGGCGGCGGACTCCTGGTTGATCGGTACAAAGGTGACCTGCTGGATCACCGTTTTGGCGTTATCCCAGTAGTGCGTGTTCGGCACCAGCACCAGCTTTTCATTGACCACGCGATCTTTCAGAACATAGGCGCCGTTGCCCACCAGGCTGCCGGGCCGCGTCCAGTTCGCGCCGCTGTCGACATTCGCTTTTTGTACCGGGTAGAAGGCAAAGCTGGCGGTCAGGTTGCTGAACCACGGCAGCGGTTTATCCAGCTGCACCCGCAGAGTGCGGGCGTCGACGGCGGTAACCCCCAGGGTCTCCGGCGCGGCTTTGCCGTCGATAATGTTCTGCGCGTTGGCGATCCCCGCCAGCGCCGCGAACCAGGCGAACGGCGAAGTGGTTTTCGGATCCACCAGACGCTGCCAGCTATAGACGAAATCCTCGGCGGTAACCGGCGTGCCGTCGGACCAGCGCGCGTCATCGCGCAGGGTAAAGGTCCAGACGCGGTTATCGTTGCTCTGCCAGCGGGTCGCCACGCCTGGAACCAGGTTGCCTTTCGCATCCTGATTGACTAAACCTTCAAACAGATCGCGGATCACCTGGATTTCCGGCAGGCCCACCGCTTTGGCGGGATCTAACGAGGCGGGTTCATCTTTGATATGGCGTACTAACAGCTGTTTTTCCGCCAGTACCGTGCCCGGCGGTACGTCCGCCGCCCAGGCTAAAGAAGATACGCTGGCTAACCACAGCGCGCCGCATGTCAAAGCGACAGGATACTTCATAAGATCCCCTTTAAAATGAAAAAAATACCGCCAACAGAGCGATAATTATTTGTTTCATCACCTGAAATTGCAAACGACATATGATAGAAAATTGATGTGTCGTCGGATTTCACGCCTCAGGGAATGGGTTTGATCCCGACACGCTTTCGCCAACACTGAATAATAACGACACACAGGAAGCCCTATGTCTATTTCACGTCCTCGTCCGCAGCGCGGCGACTTTCCGCCGGGAACCCGGCAGTACGGCAGCTCGGAACTGGGCGCGCCGCTGCTGTGGTTTCCTGCGCCGCAGGCCGACAGCCGTAGCGGCCTGATTATTGCCGGCACCCACGGTGATGAAAATTCGTCGATTGTGACCCTCTCCTGCGCCCTGCGCACCCTGAAACCCGAGCTGCGCCGTCACCACGTAGTGCTAACGGTCAACCCTGACGGCTGTCAGCTCGGGCTGCGTGCCAATGCCCGCGGCGTTGACCTCAACCGTAACTTTCCGGCCGCTAACTGGAAACAAGGGGAAACGGTTTATCGCTGGAACAGCGCGGCAGAGGAACGCGACGTGGTGCTGTTGACCGGCGAGCAGCCGGGTTCGGAGCGGGAGACCCAGGCCCTGTGTCAGTTGATCCACCAGATCCATCCGGCGTGGGTGGTCTCCTTTCACGATCCGCTGGCCTGTATCGAAGACCCGGGCCACAGCCCGCTGGGGCACTGGCTGGCCGACGCCTTCTCCCTGCCGCTGGTCGGCAGCGTGGGCTACGACACGCCGGGCTCCTTTGGCAGTTGGTGCGCGGATATCGGACTCCCCTGCATCACCGCCGAGTTCCCGCCGGTCTCCGCCGACGAGGCAACGGAGCGTTACCTGCCGGCGATGACCGACCTGCTGCGCTGGCAGGCTTAAAGATGAAGCACGCCGGTGCTGAACCGCAGCGCCGGCTCAACGTCCACCGCCAGCCATGTCGGGCCGTCGAGGTCAGCGAAGCGCGCCAGCGGCGCCAGCGGGAGTGCGGCGGCGATCCCGCGCGAGGTGCAGAGCATACAGCCCAGCATCCGCGCATACCCCTGCCGTTCCGCCTCCCCGGCCAGAGCCAGCGCTTCGGTCAGACCGCCCGTTTTATCCAGTTTGATATTGACCATCTCATAGCGCCCGCGTAGCCGCGGCAGGCTCTCCCGGGTATGGCAGCTCTCGTCGGCGCAAATCGGTAACGGATGAACGAAGTTTTCCAGCGCCGCATCGGCGTCAGCCGGGAGCGGCTGCTCGAGCATCGCCACGCCGAGATCCGCCAGCAGCTGACAGCGCGCCGCCAGCCCCTCGCTGTGCCAGGATTCATTGGCGTCGACAATCAGCGTAGCCTCCGGCGCCGCCTGACGGATAGCGATTAACCGCTCGCTGATCAGCCGGTCGTCAAGCTTCACTTTCAACAGCTGGGCACCTTTCTGCCACAGCGCCGCGGCGCTGGCCGCCATCTGATCCGCCGTACCAATGACCACCGTTTGGGCGGTGATCACCCGGTTGGGCAACGCCACGCCCAGCAACTGGGACAAGGTTTTGCCTTCGCGCCGCGCCTGCAGATCCCACAGCGCGCAGTCAACGGCATTGCGCGCGGCGCCTGCCGGCAGCAGCCGCTGCAGCTGTTCGCGGGTGAGGCCCGCTTCCAGCTGCTCGCCGATCGCCATCACCTGGGCCATGACCGAAGAGATGCTCTCGCCATAGCGGGGATAAGGCGTGCATTCGCCCACCCCTTTCACACCGTCCTCCTCCAGTTCCACCACCACCACTTTTGCCTCGCTGCGGCTGCCGCGGGCGATCACAAAAGGGGTATGTAGCGGCCAGGCTTCCTCATACACTCGCACGTTGCGCATTCCCTTGTCCTCTCTGGTCAATGTTAAATAGGGTTTGCCGTGTAGCTGGCGGATGTCATACACTACTCGTGACGTTAACTATATGTAAACAGGAAGATAACCATGTCACAAACCGTGCATTTCCAGGGCAACCCCGTTTCTGTTCAGGGCACCATTCCGCAGGCAGGCGCTAAAGCGCAGCCGTTTACGCTGGTCGCCAAAGATCTCTCTGACGTCGCGCTGAGCCAGTACGCCGGCAAACGTAAAGTACTAAATATTTTCCCGAGCATTGATACCGGCGTGTGTGCCGCATCAGTGCGTAAATTCAACCAGCTGGCCGCTGAACTGGACAACACCGTGGTGCTGTGCATTTCCGCTGATCTGCCGTTCGCCCAGTCCCGCTTCTGCGGCGCGGAAGGCCTGAGCAACGTGGTGACCCTTTCCACGCTGCGCGGCGCGTCGTTCCTCGCTGACTACGGCGTCGCCATCGCTGCCGGTCCGCTGGCTGGCCTGGCCGCTCGCGCCGTGGTCGTTATCGATGAAAACGATCAGGTCGTCTACAGCCAGCTGGTGAATGAAATCACCGAAGAGCCGGACTACGACGCCGCGCTGGCCGCCCTGAAAGCCTGATAACAGATTGCCCGGGCGCATCACGCCCGCGGACATTCTATGTACTCAGCCCCCGCTCTGCGGGGGCTTTTTTATTGCCGTGGCGCATAGCGGGAGATAGCCCGCGCCATCGCCGGGCCGGTCAGTAAAATGGTAAACAGCCGCAACGTCTGTAGCGCCATAATGAATGACATATCCGCCCGGGTGCCGGCGGCGATAATCGCCACCGTGTCCAGGCCGCCAGGGCTGGTGGCCAGATAGGCGGTCATAAAGTCCATCTGCAGAATGTGGGTCAGGGCAAGGGCCATCAGGGCGCACATCAGGATCAGCCCAAGAATAGAGGCGATAATCTGCGGCAGCGTCTTCAGCGCCAGCAGAAAAATGGCTTTATTAAACTGCAGCCCCACCGTCCAGCCCAGCACCGCATAGGCCATCGCCAGCAGCCACTCCGGCAGCTCCAGCATCATCCAGCCGCTGCCCTGGACCAGCGCGCCGAGCAGCATCGGCAACAGCATGGCCCCGGAGGGGATGCGCAGCCGCATGCCCAGCCAACAGGCTAGCGCCGTCAGCAGCAGCGTGAAAGGGAAATTCAGGGTCAACGATGGAAACCAGACAATATCCTGAGTCATTTCCTGCGCTTCATTGCCCAACGCATAGCGCACCACCAGCGCCGCCGCGCCGACGACAAACAGCACCCGCAGATACTGCATCAGCGCCACCAGCCGCACATCGGCCCCGTACTCCTGGGCCATCACCACCATTGCCGACGCGCCGCCGGGAGAGCTTCCCCAGGCGCCGGTGGCGCCCGGCAGCGCGCTGTAGCGAACCAGCAACCAGCCGGTGAGGCCGCTAATCGCCAGGGTGGTCAACAGGATCGCCAGCACCAGCGCCCAGTTGTTGAACAGCACACCAAAAACAGAGGGGTTGATCGCCCGGGCAATCATGCAGCCGACAATGGCCTGCGCCGCCAGATAACAGGGACGAGGGATGCTCAGCTTCACTCCGCGCAGGCTCAAAATGAGACCGGCGATCAGCGGCCCCAGCAGCAGCGCTGCCGGCAAATGAAGGCGTAACAGCAGCGAGGAAAAGAGAACAGAGAGCAGCAGCAATGCCAGCCATTGCCCGATCGCGCGACGCGACGCCAAGATGCACCACCCCGGAAAAAGGATTAAAAAACCAGTATATACAGGTTTGGCCCGCTTTGCAGGCCAGGATGCCGGCAACGAGGGTCGCCGGCCTGGCGGGATTATTCGTCGCCCTTTTTCTGACTCAGACCATATTCACGCAGCTTATTGGCGATGGCGGTATGCGACACCCCCAGCCGCTTCGCCAGCTTCCGGGTGCTGGGGTAGCTGCGATAGAGCTGGGTCAGCACCGAGCGCTCAAAGCGGCGGGTGATGTCGTCCAGCGACCCTTCCATCGCCTCCTCGCCCACCGGCAGCGACGCGACGTCATGGTCCGGCAGCAGAATGTCCTGTGGGCGCAGCTCAAATCCCTCCAGTTGGGTCAGCGCGCGATAGACGGCATTCTTCAACTGGCGAACGTTGCCGGGCCAGCTGTAGCGGGTGAGCACCGTACTGAGATCGGCGGAGAGCTTCGGCCGCGGGACCCCCTGCTCATCAGCAAAGCGGGCCACGAACAGCTCCGTCAGCGGCATAATGTCCTGCGGGCAGTCGCGCAGCGGCGGCAGATACAGCGTCAGGACGTTGAGGCGATAGTAGAGATCTTCGCGGAACAGCCCTTTCTGCACCAGTTCGACCAGGTTTTTCTGCGTCGCGCAGATCACCCGCACATCGACGTGCACTTCATGATCCTCGCCAACTCGGCGGAAGGTGCCGTCGTTGAGGAAGCGCAGCAGCTTAGTCTGCATTCGCGGCGACATCTCGCCAATTTCATCCAGCAGCACCGAGCCGCCGTTGGCCTGCTCGAAGAAGCCCTTCTTACCCTGCAGCGCGTCGCCAAACAGCTCGCTCTCGACCGCGTCCTCGGGAATGGAGCCGCAGTTGAGCGCCAGATAAGGTTTGCCCGCCCGCGGGCTGGCCAGATGGCAGGCATGGGCCAGCAGATCTTTGCCGGTGCCGGTGTCGCCGACAATCAGCAGCGGCGCGCTGAGCATCGCCAGCTTGCGCGCTTGCTCCACCACGTGGCGCATTTTCGGCCCCACCGCGAGGATCTGGCTGAAGGCGCTGGTGTCCTGGCTGGTCATGGTCTGCAGCTGGCGTCCCATGCGCACGGTTGAGCGCAGCATCGCTACGGCGCCGGTCAGCACCCGTTCGTTATGCTCCCCTTCCAGATAGACCGGGGTCACTTCCAGCAGATAGTTCTGTCCATTCACCACCACATGCTCCGCATGCGTCTCCTGCGGGCTGCTCTCCAGCCAGCGCTGAACGTTAAAATCGGCGATCAACTGGGCCACCGGATGGTTGCGCAGCTTCGCCTGGCTTTGGCCAAACAGCAGGCAGCTGGCGGGGTTGGCCAGTTCCACCCTGCCTTTGGTATCCAGCGACAGCACCGGCTCCGGCATCGCCACCAGCAGCGCGCTGAGCGCCAGGTGTTCACGCTCAGACGGCATCCACGGCACGGTGCGCACGTCTGTCACGCCGGCGATACGGCGGATCTCTGCCATCAGGCTGCTGAACGTGGCGAACTCCAGTTCGGCAAAATTGAGGTAAATTCGGCCTATAGGGTCAATATCGATACCACGTAGATCAATGCCGCGCAGCACCAGCAAATCGAGCAATTCACGAGTCAGACCGAGACGGTCTTCACAAAAGACTTCAAGACGCATGGGAGTGTTCACCCTAAAAGTGCCAATGACGGGAGAATAATAGGACAGGAATGAGTTTTCGGGAAGCTAACTGTCAACAATTATTGACAGCATGGCGGAAAAATGGGCGTTGTGCCGTAAAGTCAGGCGGTCAGTGGTTAAATGAACGCCTGGGCGAGCCGGGATCCAACCTGCCCGGTAGGCCGGGCAAGGCGAAGCCGCCGCCCGGCAATGTCTCTGAGCGGAGGTTACTTCTCCGGACTGGTTTTGCTTTTCTGCAGGGTCTCTTTCAGCTGCCCAATCAGCTCGCGACGAAAATCGCCGAGCCGCGGTTTATCATCGGCAATCCACGGTAGCGGGCGGCACAGCTCCATCGCCTTGATCCCGAGGCGGGCGGTCAGCAGTCCGGCACCGATGCCCTGTGCGGCGCGCGCCGACAGCCGGGCCGCCAGATCCTGCGACATCCAGTCCATCCCCACCTCGCGCACCAGTTCGCTGGCGCCAGCGAAAGCGATATTCAGCAACACCAGGCGAAACAGTCGCAGACGACTGTAATACCCGAGCTCAATGCCGTACAACGTGGCAATTCGGTTGATCAGCCGCAGGTTACGCCAGGCGATAAACGCCATATCCACCAGCGCCAGCGGGCTGACGGCAATCATCAGCGTCGACTCCGCCGCCGAACGGCTGATTTCCCGCCGCGCCTGGGCATCGAGCACCGGCTGCACCAGCTGCGCATAAAGGCTCACCACTTCGCGATCGCTTTGCGTTTCGTGGATCGCGGCATACCAGCGCTGCAGCGCCGGATGCGATTGATCCAGCCCGGCCTGCTGCGCCAGCTTCTCACAAAAGGCTTTCGCTTTGCCGACCGCGTGACTGTGCAGCATATCGCGCGCTTCATCGCGTTCGTGGGCGCGCTGGCGCAGTCGCCACAGACGGCGCCACTCGGTGGCTACCGATCCGACGCCGGCCCCGACGATCAGCGCCCCGGCGACGCAGCCGCCCAGCGCAATCCAGTCCTGGGTCTGCCAGGCGTTAGCCGTCCACTGCACGCCTTGCGCCACGACGCTGACGCCGAAGATCGCCAGTCCGGCGCTGACCATCCGCCGCCACAGGCTGCGTTTGGGTCGCAGGACCGACTCCACCACCGCTTCCGCCGCCCCCTCTTCCTCTTCGCCGGTCACCAGCCGCGCTGGCGCGAAGTTGTCCGCCTCCAGGGTGTCGAAGGCGCGGGCGCTTTTCAGCGGCGGAATTTTTTCCGCTTGCAGCGGACCATCAAAATCAATCCGCGGTTTTAACGGTTCGCTCATCGCAGTTTATCTCCAATCAAAAATTCCAGCGCCGCGTCGAGGCGAATGTGCGGTAAAGGCCGATCGACATCCATGACCTGCGGACGAAAGTTTTCAAACTGAAATCCCTGCTGCTGCCAGAAGGCCTGGCCCGGCAGACGCGCCGGCACCTCGCCGGGATAGATGGTCAACGGCTGGCCGTCGCTCAGCCGATCGCCGCGCAGGGCGGGAATTTTCTCGCCATTCACCTCAATCAGCCCGCTCTGGGTCGCCTGAATGGACGCCAGCCCCAGGCAATCCATACTGATCCCCTCAAAGGCGGCGTTCTGCCACGCGTCCTGAATCAGTTGCTGCAGGAGCGACACCATATTGCTGTGCTGATCGACCGTGACGTGGTCAGCTTTGGTGGCGGCAAACAGCAGCTTGTCGATAACCGGCGAAAACAACCGGCGGAACAAGGTGCGCTGCCCGTAATGGAAACTTTGCATCAGCTGGGTCAATGCCAGACGCATATCGTTAAAAGCCTGCGGCCCGCTGTTGAGCGGCTGCAGACAGTCCACCAGCACAATCTGCCGGTCGAAGCGCAGGAAGTGCTCTTTGTAGAACCCCTTCACCACCCTTTCGCAATAGTATTTGTAGCGTTCGCGCAGCATGCCGGCGTTGCTGTGTTTATCGGCCTGCGCCAGCTTGGCTTCGCCGATGGCGTCGACGTCAGGCCACGGGAAAAACTGCAGCGCCGGCGCACCCGCCATTTCACCGGGCAGGACAAAGCGCCCGGGCTGGATAAAGTGCAGCCCTTCGCGCTTACAGGCGTGCAGATAGTCCGTCCAGGCGGCAGCGATATCTGCCAGACGGGCCTCATCGGCAGGGGCCAGCGGATCCAGCCCGGCGCACAGCTGCCGCCAGCGGGCCGACCACTCCGCACGCTGTCCCTGCAGGAGCCCGGTCATCTGTCGTGACCAGCTCAGATAATCCTGTGCCAGCATCGGCAGGTCGAGCAGCCACTCGCCCGGATAGTCGACGATCTCCAGATACAGCGTGGAGGTATCTTTAAAATGGCGCAGCAGGGAGTCATTCGAACGGTAGCGCAGCGCGAGACGGATCTCGCTCACCCCGCGCGTCGGGGTTGGCCACATGGGGGGCTGGCCGTACAGCTGGGCCAGCCCTTCGTCGTAGGTGAATCGGGGAATGCCAAAGTCCCGCTGCGGCACGCGCTTGACGCCGAGCAGCCGCTCTTCGCGTGCGGCGCTCAGCAGGGGCAGGCGGGCGCCCGTGTGGATATTCAATAGTTGATTGACCAGCGCGGTGATAAACGCCGTTTTACCGCTCCGGCTCAGGCCGGTCACCGCCAGACGTAAATGCCGGTCAACCCCGCGGTTGACCAGCGCATTCAATTCAGTTTTCAGTCGCTTCATCGCCAGTCCGTTATGCCCTGAAGGTATGTCTCGTCATCATAAGCTATCTGCCGGGGATAAGCAGGACAACGTTAATCCTTTTGCGCCTTCCCCACGGCGGCATTATTTCATCCCGCGCGTGACGCGGTTGGCCAGCCGGCTGAGCAGCGGCTCCAGCGCCACCGCCAGCAGCATTTTCAGCGGCCGACGCGCGACCGATTTAACCGCCCAGCCGGCAACGCCCGCCGGGCCGTAACGCAGCGCGGTCAGCAGCGCCAGCTTACCGACGATTTTCAGACCGGGCTTCACCTGCTGCCCGGCGCGTTGCCATTTGCTATTCATGCGTTGCCTCACTCGTTAAAAACAGGATTTACAGCTGGCGAAAGCGGCTGCGCAGCGTAAAGGTGTCGGAGGTCACATACCGCTCCATTTCACGCAGGCGCTGTTCACCGGAGGCCAGTTCGGCATCCACGGCGGCCAGCAGATCGCCATTGCTCGGCGCCTTGTGACCGTACAGTTCACTGTCCGGCATCGGATCCAGAGCAAAAGTCAAAATGATGTAGGCCACCAGGACAAAGAAAAAGAGGCCGAAAATCATCGCCAGCACGGTAATCAGACGCACCAGCTTCACCGGGACATCAAGATGCTGAGCAATGCCCGCGCAAACGCCCTTCACCATCCCGCGCTGCGGGATACGCCACAGTTTTTTATTCAGATCCAGTCCGGCCATTATTTGTCTCTCCAGTTCGGATGTTCAGCATCCAGGATCGCTTCCAGCGCCTGAATACGTTCGCGCATCCGCTTCGCGTCATCGGTCAACTGCAGCAGCCGTTGCTGCTCATTTTGCGTCAGACTGCCGTTGGCGCCGCGATTGTTGTAGTGCAGCCACAGCCAGACCGGCAGAACAAACAGCACAAACAGCGTCAGCGGAATGGCGAGAAAAAGCATGCTCATGTGTACTCCTTACAGGGGGTGAGCCGCGGCGCAACGCCGCGCCGCGCAATCATACTTACTGGTTGGACTGATTCATTTTGGCTTTCAACGCCGCCAGCTGCTCGCTGATTTCATCGTCCGCTTTCAGTTCGGCAAACTGCTGATCCAGCGTCTGCTGCTTGCCAAAGCGGTGGCTCTCCGCTTCCGCTTCCATCTGATCGATGCGACGCTCAAAGGATTCAAAGCGGGCCATCGCCTCATCCAGTTTACCGCTGTCCAGCTGGCGACGCACATCGCGGGACGAACTCGCCGCCTGATGGCGCAGCGCCAGCGCCTGCTGACGAGCGCGGGTTTCGCTGAGTTTGTTCTCCAGCTCGCCAATCTCTTTCTTCATGCGCGCCAGCGTTTCATCCACCAGCTGCACTTCATGATCAAGTTGAGCGATAAGGTCGGTCAGCTTCTGCTTTTCGATCAGCGCCGCCCGGGCCAGATCCTCTTTCTCTTTACGCAGCGCCAGCTCGGCTTTTTCCTGCCATTCCGCCTGCTGGGCGACCGCCTGCTCAATACGACGGGTCAGCTGTTTCTTTTCCGCCAGCGTGCGGGCCGACGTGGAACGCACTTCCACCAGCGTGTCTTCCATCTCCTGGATCATCAGACGCACCAGCTTTTGCGGGTCCTCCGCTTTCTCCAGCAGGGAGTTGATGTTGGCGTTCACGATGTCGGCAAAACGAGAAAAAATACCCATAATTTCAATCCTCATAGTTCTGGTTTCAGGCATTCACCTGTGGCTTAGCTAATACAAATGACGTGCCAACTTTTTATCTTATTGATTTTAAACAGAGTGGTTGCGAATTGTGCAGGGCATTGCTACAGTCACCTGGTTAATCACACTACTTAATGGCGAAATTCATCATGGCGCAGTACAAGGATAATCTGCTGGGCGAGGCCAACAGCTTTCTCGAGGTGCTGGAACAGGTTTCCCGGCTGGCCCCGCTGGATAAACCGGTGCTGGTCATCGGCGAGCGCGGCACCGGGAAAGAGCTTATCGCTAACCGTCTCCACTACCTCTCCAGCCGCTGGCAGGGACCGTTTATCTCGCTGAACTGCGCGGCGCTGAACGACAATTTGCTCGATTCGGAACTATTCGGCCACGAAGCCGGGGCCTTCACCGGGGCCAGCAAGCGCCATCCTGGGCGCTTCGAGCGCGCCGACGGCGGGACGTTATTTCTTGATGAGCTGGCGACGGCGCCGATGCTGGTGCAGGAGAAGCTGTTAAGAGTGATTGAATATGGCGAGCTGGAGCGCGTGGGCGGCAGCCAGCCGCTGCAGGTCAACGTCCGGCTGGTGTGCGCCACCAACGCTGACCTGCCGCGGATGGTGGAAGAAGGCCATTTTCGCGCCGACCTGCTCGACCGTCTGGCCTTCGACGTGGTGCAGCTTCCGCCGCTACGTGAACGGCAGAGCGACATCATGCTGCTCGCCAACCAGTTTGCCATTCAGATGTGCCGCGAGCTCGGTTTGCCGCTGTTTCCCGGCTTCAGCGAACGTGCCACCGCAACGCTGCTCGGCTACCGCTGGCCGGGGAATATTCGTGAACTGAAGAACGTCGTTGAGCGCTCGGTCTATCGCCACGGCGACAGCGAGCACGAGCTGGACGCCATTATCCTTAACCCTTTCCGTCAGACCGCGGCCTCCGTGCCGGAGGCCGCGTCCGGGGACGAGCTGCCCGCTCTGCCGCTGGATTTGCGCGATTTTCAGCTCCAGCAGGAAAAACGCCTGCTGCTGCGGAGTCTGCAGCAGGCGAAGTATCATCAGAAGCAGGCGGCGGAGCTGCTGGGGTTAACCTATCACCAGCTCCGCGCGCTGCTGAAAAAACATCAGCTGTGAGAGGCGCGCGGCAGCAGCAGCGCGCTCACCGCCATCGCCCCCAGGCATAAGACGGCGTTGAACCACAGGGCATACTGGGCGGCATGGGCCATGCCCAGCGGCAAAAACAGCGCGAAAAGTGACGCCGTCACGGCAATACCCATCGCCCCGCCCAGCGAGCTGCCCATCTTGTAGATCCCCGAGGCGACGCCGATTTTGTTCTCCGGCGCGTTGGCCACCGCCGTATCCGTTGAGGGTGTGGCGTAGCAGCCCAGCCCGAGGCCAAACAGCACGTTGCTGGCGAACACCACCCCGATATACAGCGCCTTATCGAGAAAAGTGCAGGATATCAGGCCGATGGCAATGGCGGTCAGCACCGGCCCGGCCATCATCGGCAGCCGGGCGCCATAGCGCTGCAGCAGCTTCTCGCCCACCCGGATCATCGCCAGGACGGTCACCAGATAGCCGAGGGTCATCATCCCGCTCTCCAGCGGCGTCAGGTGGTGCCCCTGCTGCAGCCAGATGCTGGCGATCATCATGGTGCCAATCGCCCCATTGAGCAGAAAGTTCGACAGCACTGCCGCGCCGTAGGCCCGGTTACGAAACAGCGCAAAATCAATCAGCGCCGCCTCGCCTTTGCGCATGCCGTTGCGGATAAATACCGCCCCCGCCGCCAGCGCCCCGACCAGCATGGTCAACGACAGCGGACTGCTCCATCCCCAGCCATGGCCCTTGCTGATAAACAAATTCACCAGCACCAGAGCGGCAATCAGGCTCAGCAGACCGCCGACGTCCAGCTTATGCTGGCTGGCGCTGGCGCTGCGGCTCTCCGGCGTGCCGCGCAGCAAAAACAGCGCCAGCAGAGCGACGGCAATGGAGAAGACGAAGATCCAGCGCCAGCCGAGCCCGGTGGCGATGGCCCCGCCAACGAAGGAACAGAGACCGCTGCCGCCCCACGAGCCGATGACCCAGAAGCTGACCGCCCGCTGCCGCGCACGCCCTTCATACCAGGTCTTAATCAGCGCCAGCGTCGCCGGCATAATGCAGGCCGCCGACAGCCCCTGCAGCACCCGGCCGGCCAGGAACAACCCCGGTCCCTGAGCGACCACCAGCATGGCGCTGCCGACGATACTCAGCCCCAGCCCGAGGGTGGTCATCCGCATCCGGCCAAACTTGTCCGCCAGGCCGCCGCTGGCAACCACGAAACAGCCGCTGAACAGCGCGCTGAGACTGACGGCCAGGGTTAAGGTTTCAAGGGAGATATCAAGACTGCTTTTCATCGCCGGCACCACGTTAATCACCGACTGGGCAAACAGCCAGAAGGTTAAAACGCTTAGCACAATCCCCACCAGCAGGCGATCGTTGCCGACAAAGGGGGTGTCGCTCACGGTGACAGTGCTCATCGCATGGCCCTCCTGTTTCCGGTGATTAACGCAAATAGTGTTCCGCCAGACCGCACCACAGCGCCGCCCCGGTCAGCAACAGCGCGTCGTTGAAGTCATAGCCCGGGTTATGGACCATGCAGCGATCCGGCTCATCGCCAGCGCCGATGGTGAAATAGCTGCCATGCGGGTGCTGTTCCAGCATGAAGGCAAAATCTTCACTGCCCATAAACGGCTTCACCTCGCCCACCTGCTCTGCGCCAAACAGCGATGTCGCCACCTCCCGCACCATCGCGTTGGCCGCCGGATCGTTACGCAATACCGGGCTGCCGTTGACGTGCGTCAGCGTGGCCGTGGCGTTGAAGCTCTCCGCCTGAGCCACGGCGATATCATGGATCCGCTGCAGCACGGTCTCGCGCACCTGCTCATTGAGGGTGCGCACCGTGAGCTTCATCAGCACGTGATCGTTAATGATATTGGGCGCGTGTCCGGCCTGGATGCTGCCGACGGTGACCACCGCCGGTTCGAACGGGGTGATATTCCGCGAGACGATCGACTGCAGCGCGAGGGTGATATGGCAGGCGACCAGCGTGGCATCCACGGTATGCTCCGGTACCGCGCCGTGGCCGCCAACGCCTTTCACCTCAATATGCAGCGTATCGGAGGAGGCCATCATCGCCCCGTCGCGCAGGCCGATCTTGCCCAGCGGCTGACCCGGCATATTGTGCAAGCCGAAGATGGCATCGCAGGGGAACCGGTCAAACAGACCGTCCTCGACCATCACTCGCCCGCCGTACAACAGCTCTTCCGCGGGCTGGAAAATCAGCTGCAGCGTCCCGGTAAACTGGCGGGTGCGCGCCAGATATTCAGCCGCGTAGAGCAGCGTGGTGGTGTGCCCGTCATGGCCGCAGCCGTGGAAACGCCCGTCAACCTGGCTTGCCCACGGCTTCCCGCTCCGCTCCTGCATCGGCAGGGCATCCATATCCGCCCGCAGGCCGAGGCGTTTTTTTCCGTGGCCGACGCGCAGCGTGCCCACCACTCCGGTGCCCGCCAGGCCGCGGTGAACCTCGTATCCCCACTCGCCAAGCAGTCGGGCGACCTCGCTGCTGGTCTGATGCTCTTCAAAGCCGATCTCCGGCTGCTGGTGGAACCGGCGACGTAAGGCAATAAATTGCGCCTCGTTGACCTGCAAGGCTTCAAGCAACGGATGTGTCATTTTTTTTATTCCTGTGTTGTGTTTGCACGACACTTTCGAGTTTATGCGGGTGAAACAGCTTTCAGGCGCGGTTTTTTGTTTTATATTGACGAGAAATCAATGAGTGTTTTTCATACATATCGGTTATGACAAAAAACAACCGGTTGCTTTTTGTCGACAGAGGAGAGCCATGTGGAGCAGCATTCAGGCGACTTTAGCGTCACCGTGCGCGATGTGCGTCAGCTGAGCCAGCCGGAAAGCGATCTGCTGACGCTGCTGTGGGTGCTGGAAGGGAGCGTAAATCTAACGGAGGCGGAAGGTGCGCCGCAGCAGCTTGCCGTCGACGAGCTGGCGATCGTTAACCGCAACCGTCGCTGGAGCCTGCGCAGCGCCGGGGGCAACGCGGTGATGATCCTGACCCTCGCCGCCAGCTGGCTGGCCCGCCTCGACACCACTTTTTTTGCCGTCGACTACCAGATATCGCCGCGCACCCGGGATGCCGATGACGGCCTGCGCCGCCTGATGCGCCAGCTGCTGGTGAGCGGTCTGGTCAATCATCCCGGCCATTACCGGCTGGAGGCCAACCGCTGGTTGAGCGAGATAGCGCTGCTGCTGGCCACGCGCTTCAGCCAGCCCATCGTCTCCACGCCGCGGCGCGATTCAGAAAAATGGAGCCGGAGGATAGCCAGCGTGGTGGCGCGGATCGACGCCAACTATCAGCGCCGTCTCTCTTTACAGGAGGTGGCGGCCGCAGAGTTTGTCTCCGAGGCCTGGCTGTCACGCCTGTTTCACAAGGAGGTTGGGGTCAGTTTTGTTCAGTACCTCACCGCGCTGCGCCTGCGCCACGCCGCCGACCAGCTGTTAACCACCCGCAAACCCGTTCAGCAAATTGCCCGCGAACAGGGGTTCGCCAGCACGCGAATGATGAGCGATCTGTTTAAGCGCCACCATGGCGTGACGCCGCGCCAGTATCGCGAGCAGTCCCCCCGGGAGCCTGGCCGACCGCGCCCGCCGCAGGGAGATCGCTGGCAGCCGGTGGCCGTGGACCGGCTCTACGCCCGCCTTAATGAGCCGGAACCACCCGACAGGGAGAGCCAGCCGCTGCTGATCAATCCGCCGCAAACCCGGGAGATCAACCTGCACCAGCGACCGGCGCGCGCCGCAGTGCTGCGCCATACCCGGATGGTGGTGACCGTGCGCGAGCTGGACGATCTGCTGCGGGAGGACGTGCGCCGGGAACTGGAGCAGTTGCACCGCGTCCTGCCTGTGTATGCCATCGATATCAACGACGCCTTTCTCAGCAGCCGCCTGTTCGGCACCGGCTGGGACGATCCGCAGATGGCCGGCTACGCCTGCTGGTACAACCTGCAGCAGATCTTCAGCTGGCTGGCGGTGATGGGCTGGCAGGTGATCCTGCATACCGGGGTCACCACTCGCAGCGACCTGCTGCAGCGCTTCCTGCAACTGGCTGCCAACCATTTTCCGCCGGCGACGCTCAGCAGTTGGCGCTTTGTCTGGCACTGGTCGCCGCAGGCGAGCGAAGCGGCTCGCCAGGCCGCCTGGCGCCAGCAGCGCGAGGTTCTTCACCGCCTGCTGCCGCAGCCGCAGCTGGGGATCTGGCACCGCTTTGCTCCCAGCGATCCCGGTAACGATCCGTTGTTTCACTCACCGCTGCTGGCGGAGGCGGATTTTCTCGCCTGCCAGGCAGATGCCAACGAACAACTGGATCTGGCGCAGGCAGACAGCAGCCGCCTGGCCTCCAGCGAACATTATCCGCTGCACAAGCTGCGGCAGATCCACAGCGCCCTGCGCCAGCGACAGCTTAACCTGCCGCTGTGGCTGCTCTCCTGGAATACCCTGACCGGCGATACGCGGGATACCAACGGCCGCTTTTTTCGCGGCGCGCTGTTGATGGATAATCTGCTGGGGGTGGCGGACCAGGTCTGGCTGGCGGGCTTCTGGTTAAATTCAGGCCTCCAGGGCGAAGCCCGCGCTAACGGGAAGCTCGATACCTCCAGCCTGGCGCTGCACTATCTGCACGGGCTGCCTCGCCCGGTTTACTGGGTACTGTGGCTCTGGCGGCGGCTGCGCGGCGAGATCCTGTTTCAGGATAAAAACCTGCTGTTGCTTCACCACCAGGGGCACTACCAGCTGCTGCTGCGCAATACGGTGGTCTACAATCCCTGGCTCTCCAGCGAAGCGGCCTTTATCCAGCGTTTCAGCCAGCCCTACAGCGTGCGGCTGCAGGGCCTGGAGGGCGGCTGGCGCGTCAAACAGCACCTGTTCGATCAGCATCATGGCGCGTTATTCCCGCTGGTCGACGCCTTTCGCAGCCGCAGCGGCCCCGACGCTGAGGATTACCAGTGGTTGATGCATCGGGCTCGTCCGGCGCTCAGTGTGGAAGATGCCCGGCTTGACGGACACTGGCTGCGGGTCGACTCGCTGGAAAGCAACGCTTTGGCGCTGTACGAATTTACGCCTCAGCGCGCTCCCGGCGAGGATCCCGTCCCCGCAAGCAATCCGTGAATTTTGCGCTGGCTCTCCGTCGTCGCCGGGTTGAAAACCAGCAGCGACAGATCGGGGCGGCCTTCCACGGCAAAAGAGGTGAACTCCAGATCGAGCGGGCCCATCTGCGGATGGTGAATGCGCTTATAGCCTTCTCCGTGGCCGGCGACGTCATGGCTTTGCCAGAAACGGGTGAACTCAACGCTCTGCTGCGTGAGTTCAGCGATCAACTGGTCAGTTTCCGTCGTCGCCCCCATCCGGGTGACGTCGGCGCGAAAAGCGTTGACGATAAGCTGCCCCACCGTCTGCCAGTCCTCCAGCGTGCAGCGGGCTTCAGGTCGGGTAAACAGGCGACGCAGTACGTTGCGCTCCGCCAGCGGTAGCTGGCTGTAGTCGGTCAGCACCCTGGCCGCCGCCGCGTTCCAGGCGATGACGTCCCAGCTGGCGGTGCGGATAATCGCCGGAATGGTAAAAGCGTCAAGCACCCGTTGCAGCCGCGGCGTCATATCATCTGTCACCGTCAGACGCGTCTGCGGCGGATGGCCAAAGGCGAGAATAAACAGATGCTCGCGCTCCGGGGTGGTCAGCCGCAGACCGCAGGCGATCCGCTCCAGCACCTCGCGGGAGGGCGCCCCGCCGCGCCCCTGTTCAAGCCAGGTATACCAGGTCGGGCTGATACTGGCGAGCTGCGCGACCTCTTCGCGGCGCAGCCCCGGCGTGCGCCGACGTCCCGGCGGGAAGCCAAACGTCGCCGGATCGAGGCGCTGGCGCCGGGCGCGGAGAAAATCGCCTAAAGCATGGTTGTCAGAAGTGTTCATCATCTGCCTGTGGGTTCTGCCTGTTAGAATTTATACCCCGATAATGTCTCTACTTTTATAGTATGACATCGCAGGTAGGATACGCCTGAAACCCGTTCAGGAGATCCATGATGCGTATATTTCTTACCGGCGCGAGCGGATTTATCGGCTCACGTATTCTTCCGGCCCTGCAGGCGTCGGGCCATCAGGTTATCGGCCTCGCGCGCAGCGACACCGCAGCGCAGACCCTGAAGGCGCTTGGCGTCGAGGTGCACCGCGGCACGCTGGACGCTCCGGACTCGCTACTGGCTGGCGTCGAGGGCGCTGACGCGGTGATCCATACCGCCTTCGACCACGACTTCAGCCGCTTTGCCGCCAACTGCGAGAAAGACCGCCAGGCGATCCTGACCATGGGTCGGGCGTTGCAAGGCAGCGCGCGGCCGCTGGTCATCACCTCCGGCACATTGATGGGCGACGACGGGAGCGGCGTCCCGGCCCGGGAGTCGTTCTTCAACTCAGGGCACCCCAGCCCGCGCACCGCCTCTGAGCTCGCCGGTCAGCAACTGCTGGAGGCGGGAGTGGATGTTCGGGTGGTTCGCCTGCCGCAGGTGCATGACACCGTGCGCCAGGGGCTACTGACCAGCTATATCGAACGCGCGGTCGCCAACGGGGCGGTGGCCCTGCGCGGCGAGGGAAGCAACCGCTGGTCCGCCGCCCATGTCAATGACGTCGCGCGACTGTACGTTAGCGCCCTGCTGCAGGGCGCGGCCGGCGAGCGCTACCATGCGGTGGACGAAGAGGGGATCGCGTTACGCGATATTGCTACGGTAATTGCTCAGGGATTAAACCTGCCGCTGACCCACCTGGATGAGTCGCAGGTCGACGCCTGGTTCGGCTGGTTTGCGCCGTTTACCGCCCTTGACCTGCGCGCCAGCTCAGCATGGACCCGTGAGCGATTGCAGTGGCAGCCGGTTGGCCCCGGGCTGCTGGAGGACCTGCGGAATATGGATTACCAAAAAGTGACGTTGTCACGATAAGCGAGCGAAACCCTCTGTTTAATTTTCTGACGGGCTCGCCCTCTGCCCGTCAGTCCCTCTGCTTTCTCCCCGCTATACTGAATATATCTCCCCGGCGTCAGCGTCTGTTTCATCGTCTGGCAAACCGTGGCCAAACAGACCTGACTGGCGATATCGGCGATAAAAAGTTACCATGTTTCAATATACAGACTCGGTTCCGCTACTATTTTAATCAATTGACTGAATACTATACGCTCCCGGTAACCGCATTATCCCTCAGGCTTGTTGAAGGCGGTGGTGAATGTCTATAAATCTTAATAAGATAGAGTTCAACTCTATAATCAAACAGAAAATATGCGCCTGAAATTGTCATCTCTCCTGGCAGCCGTTTCCCTGCTGTGTGGGCAGGCCTTTGCCGCCCCTGTGCTCCCTGACCGCGCCGATATCCGCGACAGCGGTTTCGTCTATTGCGTCAGCGGCCAGGTGAATACCTTTAATCCGCAGAAAGTCAGCAGCGGCCTGATTGTCGATACGCTGGCCGCTCAGATCTACGATCGTCTGCTTGACGTCGATCCCTATACCTACCGGCTGGTCCCCGAGCTGGCGGAGAGCTGGGAAGTCCTTGATAACGGCGCCACCTACCGCTTCCACCTGCGCCGCCATGTCCCGTTTCAACGCACGGCATGGTTTACCCCGACGCGGGACTTCAACGCGGATGATGTGATTTTTACCTTTGGCCGTATTTTTAACCGCGACCATCCGTGGCACAACGTCAACGGCAGCAGCTTCCCTTACTTCGACAGTCTGCAGTTTGCTGACAGCGTGGAGAGTGTGCGTAAGCTGGATAATCAGACCGTGGAGTTTCGCCTCAAGCGGCCGGACGCCTCGTTCCTCTGGCATCTGGCCACTCACTATGCGTCAATTACCTCTGCCGAATATGCCGCCCGCTTAACGCAAGACGACCGCCAGGAGCAGCTGGATCGCCAGCCGGTCGGTACCGGTCCGTTCCAGTTGTCCGAGTACCGCTCCGGGCAATATATCCGCCTGCAGCGTCACCCCGACTACTGGCGCGGCAAACCGTTGATGCCGCAGGTGGTGGTGGACCTCGGCTCCGGTGGTACCGGCCGACTGTCGAAACTGCTCACCGGGGAATGCGACGTGCTGGCCTGGCCCGCCGCCAGCCAGCTGACGATCCTGCGCGACGATCCGCGCCTGCGCCTGACGCTGCGCCCGGGAATGAACATTGCCTGGCTGGCCTTCAACACCGCCAAGCCGCCGCTGGACAACCCTGAGGTGCGGCATGCGCTGGCGCTGGCTATTAACAACCAGCGCCTGATGCAGTCCATCTACTACGGCACCGCAGAGACGGCGGCATCCATGCTACCGCGCGCCTCGTGGGCCTACGATAACGACGCTAAAATTACTGAGTACAATCCCCAGGAAGCCCGCGCCCGCCTGAAGGCCCTGGGGCTGGAAAATCTGACCCTCAAGCTGTGGGTGCCCACCAGCTCTCAGGCATGGAACCCCAGCCCGCTGAAAACGGCGGAGCTGATCCAGGCGGATATGGCGCAGATTGGCGTCAAGGTGATCATCATGCCGGTGGAGGGGCGCTTCCAGGAGGCGCGGCTGATGGACATGAACCATGACCTGACGCTCTCCGGCTGGGCAACGGACAGTAACGATCCGGACAGTTTTTTCCGGCCGCTGCTGAGCTGCGCGGCGATCGCCTCACAAACCAACTTTGCCCACTGGTGTAACCGGGAATTTGATGACGTGCTGCAAAAAGCGCTGCTTTCGCAACAGCTCTCCTCGCGGATGGACGCTTACAAAGAGGCACAGCGGATCCTCGCCCGCGAACTGCCGGTCCTGCCGCTGGCCTCCTCGCTGCGTTTGCAGGCCTATCGCTATGATATGAAAGGCCTCGTGCTGAGCCCCTTCGGTAACGCTTCGTTCGCTGGCGTATCGCGGGAGAAAACCGAAGAGGTGAAAAAACCATGATTATTTTTACCCTGCGTCGTCTGCTGTTGCTGCTGGTCACCCTCTTTTTTCTGACCTTTATCGGCTTCAGCCTGAGTTATTTCACCCCTCATGCGCCGCTACAGGGCGCCTCCCTGTGGAATGCGTGGCTGTTCTGGTTTCAAGGGGTGCTGCACTGGGATTTTGGCGTCTCCAGCATTAACGGCCAGTTGATTTCTGAGCAGCTGCGCGAGGTGTTCCCGGCGACCATGGAGCTGTGCATCCTCGCCTTCGGCTTTGCCCTGCTGATTGGCATTCCGGTGGGCATGATCGCTGGCGTAATGCGCAACAAATGGCCTGATACCCTGATCAGCGCCGTCGCGCTGGTCGGTTTCTCGATCCCGGTGTTCTGGCTGGCGCTGCTCCTGACCCTCTTCTTCTCGCTGACTCTTGGCTGGTTTCCGGTCTCTGGCCGCTTCGATCTGCTGTATGAGGTGAAAACCGTCACCGGTTTTGCGCTGATTGACGCATGGATCTCGGACTCGCCATGGCGCCATGAGATGATCGTCAGCGCCGCACGGCATATGGTGCTGCCGGTGCTGACCCTGGCGGTGGCGCCCACCACCGAGGTGATCCGCCTGATGCGCATCAGCACCAGCGAGGTGTATGACACCAACTATGTCAAAGCGGCTGCCACCCGCGGCGTGTCGCGACGCAAAATTTTACTGCGCCATGTACTGCACAACGCCCTGCCGCCGGTGATCCCGCGCCTCGGCCTGCAGTTTTCCACCATGCTCACCCTGGCGATGATCACCGAGATGGTGTTCAGCTGGCCCGGACTGGGACGCTGGCTGATCAACGCGATCCGCCAGCAGGACTATGCGGCGATTTCCGCCGGCGTCATGGTGATTGGCGCACTGGTTATTATCGTCAACGTGATTTCCGATATTCTCGGTGCCATGGCTAACCCGCTGAAACATAAGGAATGGTATGCCCTACGATAGCGTTTATCTGGAAAAGCGTCCGCCCGGCGCGCTACGCACCGTATGGCGTAAATTCTATGGTGACACCACGGCGATGATCGGCCTGTACGGCTGCGCGGGCCTGCTCCTGCTCTGCGTCTTCGGCGGCTGGTTCGCCCCCTATGGCATCGATCAGCAGTTCCTTGGCTATCAGTTGCTGCCGCCGTCGTGGTCGCGCTATGGCGAAGTCTCCTTCTTCCTGGGGACCGATGACCTGGGCCGCGATGTGCTGAGCCGGCTGCTGAGCGGCGCGGCGCCAACCGTCGGTGGCGCTTTTGTCGTCACCCTCGGCGCGACGCTGTTTGGCCTGGTGCTGGGCGTGATTGCCGGGTCGACTCACGGCCTGCGCTCGGCAGTGATGAACCATATTCTCGATACCCTGCTCTCTATTCCCTCGCTGCTGCTGGCGATTATCGTCGTCGCCTTTGCCGGGCCGCACCTCAGCCATGCGATGTTCGCCGTCTGGCTGGCGCTGCTCCCGCGCATGGTACGTTCAGTCTACAGCCTGGTCCACGATGAGCTGGAGAAAGAGTACATCATCGCCGCCCGCCTCGATGGAGCCTCGACGCTGAACATTCTGCTGTTCGCCATCCTGCCCAATATCGCCTCCGGTCTGGTGACCGAGATCACCCGCGCCCTGTCGATGGCCATTCTGGATATTGCCGCGCTGGGCTTTCTTGATCTCGGCGCCCAGCTGCCTTCGCCGGAATGGGGAGCCATGCTGGGCGATGCGCTGGAGCTTATCTATGTCGCGCCGTGGACCGTGATGCTCCCCGGGGCGGCGATTATGCTCAGCGTACTGCTGGTCAACCTGCTGGGCGACGGTATTCGCCGGGCGATCATTGCCGGGGTACAATAATGCCGTTACTCGATATTCGTCACTTAACTATCGAATTTAGAACCAACGAAGGCTGGGTGAAAGCCGTCGATCGCGTCAGTCTGACCCTGACTGAAGGCGAGATCCGCGGCCTGGTGGGCGAATCCGGTTCCGGGAAAAGCCTTATTGCCAAAGCTATCTGCGGGGTGACCAAAGACAACTGGCGGGTCACCGCCGACCGCATGCGTTTCGATGACATCGACCTGCTGCGACTGTCGAACCGCGAGCGGCGGAAACTGATCGGCCATAACGTGTCGATGATTTTTCAGGAGCCGCAGTCCTGTCTTGATCCCTCTGAGCGCATCGGCCAGCAGCTGATTCAGAGTATCCCCGGCTGGACCTATAAGGGCCGCTGGTGGCAACGGCTGGGCTGGCGTAAGCGCCGGGCCATCGAGCTGTTGCACCGCGTCGGCATTAAAGATCACAAAGATGCCATGCGCAGCTTCCCCTATCAGTTGACCGAAGGCGAGTGCCAGAAGGTGATGATTGCCATCGCCCTGGCCAACCAGCCGCGCCTACTGATCGCCGATGAACCGACCAACGCCATGGAGCCAACGACTCAGGCGCAGATTATCCGCCTGCTGACGCGGCTCAATCAGAACAACAACACCACCATTTTGCTGATCAGCCACGATCTGCAGATGCTCAGCAAATGGGCGGATAAAATCAACGTCATGTACTGCGGGCAGACGGTGGAGAGCGGGCCCAGCGAAGAGCTGGTCACCCTGCCGCATCACCCCTATACCCAGGCGTTAATCCGCGCGATCCCGGATTTTGGCAGCGCCATGCCGCATAAAAGCCGCCTCAACACCCTGCCAGGGGCGATCCCTCTGCTGGAGCAGCTGCCCATCGGCTGCCGTCTGGGGCCGCGCTGCCCTTACGCCCAGCGCGAGTGTATCGAAACGCCGCGTCTTACCGGGGCGCGCAACCATCTGTACGCCTGTCATTTCCCGCTGAACATGGAGAAAGAGTGAAATGGTCGAAACATTGCTGGAAGTTCGCCAACTCAGTAAGACCTTTCGCTACCGCACCGGCTGGTTTCACCGCCAGACGGTGGAGGCCGTCAAGCCGCTGAGTTTTACCCTGCGTGAACGGCAGACGCTGGCGATTATCGGCGAGAACGGCTCCGGGAAATCCACCCTCGCCAAGATGCTGGCGGGCATGGTGGAACCCACCAGCGGCGAGCTGCTGATCGACGACCATCCGCTGACCTTCGGGGATTACTCCTACCGCAGCCAGAAGATTCGTATGATCTTTCAGGATCCGTCGACCTCACTGAACCCGCGCCAGCGCATCTCGCAGATCCTCGATTTTCCACTGCGGCTGAATACCGACCTCGACGCCGAGGCGCGGCAGAAGCAGATTATCGACACGTTGCGCATGGTCGGTCTGCTGCCGGACCACGTCAGCTATTACCCCCATATGTTGGCGCCCGGGCAGAAGCAGCGTCTCGGCCTCGCCAGGGCGCTGATCCTGCGCCCGAAGGTCATCGTCTGCGATGAGGCGTTGGCCTCGCTGGATATGTCGATGCGCTCCCAGCTCATCAACCTGATGCTGGAGCTGCAGGAGAAACAGGGCATCTCCTATATCTATGTCACTCAGCACCTGGGAATGATGAAGCACATCAGCGATCAAGTGCTGGTGATGCATAACGGCGAAGTGGTCGAGCGCGGCAGCACTGCCGATGTGCTGGCCTCACCGCTGCACGACCTGACCCGACGCCTGATCGCCGGCCACTTCGGTGAAGCTCTCACCGCCGATGCCTGGCGCAAAGACGGGAAATAGCCCCGTCTCACTTATCTCGCTGGTGACGTCATGCCGGCGCGTGGCCAGCGTTCCGCTTGAGGATAGCCACTGCGCTGGCGATGTCCGGTGCCAGCCAGCGATCCTCCTCCCAGCCAGGCACGCTTTGGCGCAGCAGATCGCGCGCCCGACGCGTACCCGCCGCCAGCGTCTGCGGCTCGTGAAAATCGAGCCCCTGGGCCGCGAGTAAATATTCGATACCCAGGATCTGATAGAGGTTGCCGAGCAGGCGCTGCAATTTCAGCGCAGCACTGGTACCCAGGCTTAAATGATCCTCCTGCAAAGCGGAGGTAACAAAATTATCCAGCACCGCCGGCTGCGCCAGCTGCTTATTTTCCGCGCACAGCGACGCGGCGACGTACTGGGCAATCATCATGCCTGAATTCACCCCGGGTCGGGCGACCAGAAACGCTGGCAAGCCGCTCACCAGAGGATTCACCAGCCGGTCAAGGCGTCGTTCGGCGATAGCGCCCAGCTCAGCCATGGCAATAGCCAGCAAATCGCAGGCCATTGCCACCGATTCACCATGGGGATGCGCCTGGGACACCACCCGCCACTGCTCAAGGGTGCCCAGGATTAGAGGATTATCGGTACAGGCGTTAAGTTCGATATTTATCTGCGTCTGCGCATGGCTAAACTGATCGCGGCAGGCGCCATGCACCTGAGGCATCGAGCGGAGACTCAGCGCATCCTGGGTGCGAAGACCTTCGCTTTCGGCCAGCAGACGGCTGCCCGCCAGCAGCTCACGCAGCCGCTGGCCGCTGGTCTGGATCCCGGGACTGGCTTTCAGCGCCAGGATCTCGGCATCAAACGCCACAAGCTGGCCGCGCAGCGCTTCAAAGCTCATCGCCCCGGTCACATCGGCCCAGTTCATTAAGCGCTCGGCGTCGTCTAAGGCCAGGCAGGCCAGGCCGGTCATGCACGGCGTACCGTTGACCAGACTGAGCCCCTCTTTCGCTCCCGGCGCGATGGGCTGCAGATTCAACTGCGACAGGACCTCTGCCGCAGACCACGTTCGTCCTTGCCATAGCACATCGCCGACTCCCATCAGGGCCAGGCCAATGTGAGCCATATGCGTTAAATAGCCAACCGACCCCTGAGAGGGCACCTGGGGGGTGACGCCATGCTGCAAGAACATCAGCAGTTGCTGCACTATCCTGGCGGAAATACCGGATTTACCGTGGCTGAAATTGGCCACCGCGGCGCACATAATGGCCCGGGTTGGGGCGACCTCCAGCAGCGGCCCCACCCCGCAGGCATGACTGAGCAGCGTATTGCGCGACAACTGGTGTAACTGCGCTTCCGGCAGCGTAATGTTGCACAGCGCCCCCAGCCCGGTGTTGATCCCATAGGCCACCTGACCGGCGCTAACGATATGCTGGACAATCGCCCGCCCCTGCTCGATACGCGCCCAGGCGCTTTCGCTGAGGCTCAAGATCGCCTCGCCCCGGGCGACACAAGCCACCTCCTGCCAGCGTATCGGTGCATCGCCCCACTGGATTATATTCATACGACCTGTCCTGGCTGTTGATGGCTGGAGATAAATTGCTTAAAGCGCGCGGAACCCTGAGTGCCAAATAGCGCCTCAGGCGCACCGTCGCAGTCAATCGTCCCCTGGTGCATAAATACCACCCGGTTGGAGACATGGCGGGCGAATCCCAGCTCGTGGGTGACCACCAGCATCGTCCGCCCCTCTTCCGCCAGGCTGCGCATGACCTTTAACACCTCGCCGACCAGTTCGGGATCCAGCGCTGAGGTGGGTTCATCAAAGAGCATGACGTCTGGCTCCATCGCCAGCGCGCGGGCTATTGCCACGCGCTGCTGTTGGCCGCCGGAGAGCTGTGCCGGATAGAAATCCTTTCGGTTCAACATCCCCACCCGCTCCAGAAGCTGCTCCGCCTGTTCAATGCAGGTCCGTTTATCCCGTTTGAGCACATAATGCGGCCCCTCAATGACATTCTGCAGGACCGTCATATGCGACCACAGGTTAAAACTTTGAAAGACCATCCCCAGCCGCGAACGCAGGCGCTCTATCTGCCGGGGATTCGCCGCCAGCCGATGCCCGCGGGCGTGGTGCTTCATTTCAATCGTCTCGCCACCGACGCTGACCACCCCGGCATCGGGCGTTTCCAGCAGATTAATGCAGCGCAGCAGCGTACTTTTACCGGAGCCGCTGGCGCCGAGGATCGAAATGACATCGCCCTGCCGGGCCTGGATGGTGATCCCCTTCAGGACATCCAGGGAGCCAAAGGACTTATGAATATCGCTGACCGATAAGGTCACCGGACGTGAATCGAGCATCTTACTCTCCTTTGGTTATCGGCTTGAGCGACACGGTCGCCGGGTTTTGCCGGGTATGCGGCGTTAATCGCCGTTCTAGCAGGGCGTACAGCTGCACAATGATGAAATTAAGCAGCAAATAGATGGCCGCCGCGCAGAGGAATACCTCCATCGTCCGGTAGGTACGCTGAATAATCTGTTGCGCCACCCCGGTGACGTCCCAGACGGTCACCAGGCTTGCCAGCGCCGTCGACTTGACCAGCAGAATGGCCTCCGTGGAGTAGGCTGGCAGTGCATAACGTAGCATCACCGGGGCAATGATCCGCCGCAACAACAGCCAGCGCGACATGCCGCAAGCCTGACCGGCTTCAATCTGACCCGGCGGTATCGCCAGCAACCCGCCGCGAAGAATTTCCGCGGTGTAGGCCGCTGTACAGAGCGCCAGCGCCAGAACGGCGCAGATAAAGGGTTCGCGCAGCAGCGGCCACAGGAAACTGTGACGGATCACCCCAAACTGACCCAGCCCGTAATAAATGAGAAACAGCTGGATCAGCAATGGCGAACCGCGAAAGATCAGGATATAGCCTTTGGCGAAACCGCTAGCCAGCGGCCAGTGGCTCATTCGCAGCGCTAAAACGCCGAGGGCCAGTACGCCGCCGAGGATAAAAGAGCAAATAAAGAGCCCCAGCGTCACCGGCAGCGCCGCGCCGAGCTTCAATAACGTCTCACCGAGGAAGGCAAAATCGATAAACATACGGGCTCCTTACGCCTGCGCGGCGCTGCGACGCAGCCAGGCGCGGTTGAGATGGCTCTCCGCCCGGGTAAACGCGCGGTTAGAGAGCAGCGTCAGGATCAGATAACAGCCGCCGCCGATCAGATAGAACAGGAAATAATCGCGGGTCGAGCCAGCGGCAATCTGGCTGGCGCGCATCAGCTCAACGATGCCGGTCACCGATACCAGCGCCGAATCTTTGAGGCTCATTTGCCACACGTTGGATAACCCAGGCAGCGAATAACGGATAATCTGCGGCAACAGAATGCGCTGCAGGATCCGCCAGTGCGGCATGCCGATAGCGGTAGCCGCCTCCACTTCACCGGGCATCAGCGCCAGGCGAGCAGCACGGTAGACTTCCGCCTGATACGAGGAGGAGATCAAACCAATCGCCAGGGCGCCAATCAGAAAGGGCGGAACCTCAATAAAACCGTCAGCGCCAAACAGTCGCCCCACCCATGAAATCATCCCTGAGCCGCCAAAATAGAACAGGTAGATCACCAGTAACTCAGGGATACCGCGGAATACTACCGACCAGGCGGCGCCAAACCAGCGCGCTGGCGCATGCCGGGACAGCTTTGCGGCGGCAATGACGCCGCCTACCCCGGCACCGACGGCCAGCGCGGCGAGCGACAGCAGCAACGTGGTCAGCGTGGCACTGAGGATCAGCGTCCCCCACCCGTTTTCACCAAAACTCAGAAGATTCAACATGAGAGCCTCACTCAGGGGGTAACGTCGCTTTTAAACCATTTCTCGCTCAGTTTTTTTACCGTCCCATCGGCCAGCGCCGCCTGAATGGCGCTATCCAGTTTCGCTTTGAGATCGGTATCGATGAGGCGCACGCCCATCGCCTCACCGCCTCCCCAGATCGGCCCGCTCATCAGCGGACCGCTCAATGCCAGATTGTTATTCTCCGGTCGCGACAGGGTGGTGTTGGCAAAGGTAATATCATCAAACACCGCATCGATGCGCTCAGCCTGCAGGTCGAGGATCGCATCCGCTGAGTTGTTATATTCCCTGATGTCAGCGATATCCTTGAAATACTTATCAATAAACGGGGTGTACACGGTGCCGGAAGCGATGCCGATAGTTTTCCCTTTCAACGCCGCGCGCAGAGGCGCAATCGCCGCCTGAATCTCTTTCTCATCATCATGAAGCTTGACCGTCGGAGACGGAGGGAGCAGCGACCCTTTTACCGCAATGAAAGAGGCCGGCGTGGCAGCGTAGGCCTGGGTAAACGCCACGACCTTCGATCGCTCCGGGGTGACGACAATAGCGTCCATGATCACGTCATATTTTCCGGCGTTAAGTCCGGCAATCATGCCATCCCAGTTCTGTACCACCAGCTTGCATTCGATCTGCATCCGCTGGCATAAATTCGCCATGAGCTCAGGTTCGAAGCCGCTCAACTTCCCTCCGGGAAGCGTCAGGTTCCAGGGTTCATAGCCGCCTTCCGTAGCGATGGTGATTGATTTCCACTCTTTAGCGTATGTTGAGCCACCAGACAGCAGTAGCCCCGAAAACAGGGTGACCAGGCAGGCCTGGCGGAAAGTAATACGCTGTTGCATTTTCATTCTCCCGATCGCGTTTTGTCATGATGGCTCTGGTCACTGCGATAAGATAATTCGTAGATGACTGCTCATGTATATACAAGCATTGACAAACCCACACACGCGCTCGATGATGGATTTGTGAGCCCTGTTGTAAATAATTTGTAAGCATGTTGCGACACGCTTGTAACAAAAACCATCCACCCTCTGAATTCCGCCGAGCAGACCATGATCTTTTTTTTTGATATCGCCACCTTACCCATCACGCCGTGGAAGAACGGTGCCGGTGCCACCCGGGAAATTATCGCTGTTCCTTCCACAGACGCCCCCTTTCTCTGGCGAGCCAGCATCGCCACTTTGCAGGCGGATGGTCCTTTTTCCCCCTTCCCCGGCGTCGACCGGGTGATCATCCTGCTGGCGGGACAACCGCTACGACTGTGCGGCGGGGACATCGACCATCCGCTGACGCTCTGGCAGCCGTGGGCGTTCCCCGGCGAATGGGCGCTGTCCAGCGTCGGGATCGTTGAGCCAGGGCTGGACTTCAATATCATGACCCAGCGCGGACGTGCCTCGGCGAGAGTAAAGGTGATAAACGACCAGCAACGCCCTGCTACTGAGGGAGTCGCTTATGTTCTTCAGGGCGAGTGGGATCTGGCCGGGCAGCGAAGCGCGGCCGGCAGCGGTCTCTGCTGGCGCGGTGAATCCCCTGGCGAGCTGCAGCCCCTCAGTGCCAACGGGTGTCTGCTGCTGGCGGAGGTCGCGCTCAAATAATCATCAGAAGAGAGAGTATACTGGAGCTATCGCGATACGCTTTTGCTCCGCACGCCGCGGGCGCGGCTGAAAAATATCGTGACACAAGGGGTCGTCAGTGGGATATAATTCCCGGCTAAATTTGAGTTATTTTGAAATAACAATGTTAACGTTATGATTGTTAAAGTAAAAATAAGCAATAACGATAAGGATTAAAGCTATGGGTTTTCTTTCCGGTAAGCGCATTTTGATCACTGGCGTCGCCAGCAAACTGTCCATCGCCTACGGTATTGCGCAAGCAATGCACCGCGAAGGCGCGGAACTGGCATTCACCTATCAGAATGAAAAACTGAAAGGTCGCGTAGAAGAATTTGCTGCCGCGCTGGGTTCTGACATTGTGCTGCCGTGCGACGTTGCTGAAGATGAGAGCATCACCGCGCTGTTCACCGAGCTGGAAAAAGTCTGGCCGAAATTCGATGGTTTCGTCCACTCTATCGGTTTTGCCCCGGCTGACCAGTTAGACGGCGACTACGTTGACGTTGTCACCCGCGACGGTTTTAAAATCGCGCACGACATCAGCGCCTACAGCTTCGTGGCGATGGCCAAAGCCTGCCGCAGCATGCTGAACCCGGGCTCTGCTCTGCTGACGCTCTCCTACCTGGGCGCAGAGCGCGCGATCCCGAACTACAACGTAATGGGTCTGGCCAAAGCCTCTCTGGAAGCTAACGTCCGCTATATGGCTAACGCCATGGGTCCGGAAGGCGTTCGCGTTAACGCCATCTCTGCCGGTCCGATCCGTACGCTGGCTGCTTCTGGCATTAAAGATTTCCGTAAAATGCTGGCGCACTGCGAAGCGGTCACCCCGATCCGTCGCACCGTCACCATTGAAGATGTGGGCAACAGCGCAGCCTTCCTGTGCTCTAACCTGTCCGCGGGTATCTCCGGTGAAGTCGTTCACGTTGACGGCGGGTTCAATATCGCCGCCATGAACGAGCTGGAACTGAAGTAAGTTCTTTCCCTCCTCACCCCGGTGAGGAGGGTACTTCCTTCCCCCCATCCCTTACGCTCCCCCTGTTATTCCAATCGGCTATTTGTTAGCACGTATCAATATTTTCTCCTGCTTCCGGGTTACGCCAGGATAGTTCTGCATAAACGATCCGCGGAACGGCGGTTCGCCACATACCGAACAAGGAAAGCCCATGGAGCCACACCGCGTGAATGGCAAAAACCACTGGTATCACGAAACCCAGTCAACAATCTGCCCGGTGGATGTTCTACCGCTTGTCCCTGAAGCCGCCCATGTTGAAGACCGCTTTTTGCTGGACCTGACGCTGCCGGAAGCCTGGCTACACATCCACGCAGGCTGGCTGCACCCCGCTCGCCAGCTGGCAGAGCGGTTGTTTCCCGACCAGGTGGCGGTGAGTCGCCTGCAGACCTTTACCGCCTACGATCGCCTGAGCACCGCGCTGACTGTCGCCCAGGTTTATGGTGTCCAGCGGTTGTGTAACCAC
Organism: Klebsiella sp. HMSC16C06; assembly: GCF_001808325.1. Lineage (NCBI taxonomy): Bacteria > Pseudomonadati > Pseudomonadota > Gammaproteobacteria > Enterobacterales > Enterobacteriaceae > Klebsiella > Klebsiella sp. HMSC16C06. The sequence continues at coordinate 117,894 of NZ_KV793012.1, read as the reverse complement.
TATGCCGCCCGCCTGGCTCCCCTCCCTGGCCCTGACTCTTCGCGCGAGAGCAACCGTCGCCTGGCGCAGATCACTCAGTATGCTCGTCAGCTCGCCAGTTCGCCCTCCGTCATTAACGCCCTCTCGCGCAGCCAGCTGGACGAAGTGGGTTTAACCAGCCGGGATATTATCCTGATCAACCAGATTATCGGTTTCGTGGGCTTCCAGGCCCGGGCGATTGCCGTCCTGCAGGCGGCGCTGGGCTATCCGGTGCGCTGGATCCCCGGCATGCCTCAGCAAGAGGAGGCCCCTGCCGAACTGTTCACCGCGCCACCAGGAGAGTGGCAGAGCGACCTTGAGGATCCCGATCTGCAGTATGCCGATGATGAGCGCCAGCGGCGCATCGCCGGCTGGCAGTCGCTGCCCGGTCTGGGTGAGCTGGCCCCACTGCTGGCCTGCGACCCACCGTTGTTCACGCCTCTGGAGACCTTGATCCGCCAGCTCAGCACGGATGATACCTTTGGCCCGCAGGTCGCCTTACTCGCGGCGCGCACCAATGGCAGCCCCACCTGTTTTGACGCCTGGCTCCCCCACTGGCAGGGTGAAGAGGAGTTCGCCAGCCATCTGCGGGAGGGCGACCAGGCCCTCCATCACTGGCTCCAGCAGCATCCTCAGTCCCGGTCTCTCGTGACCGCGGTGCAGCTGTTAACCCGCTCGCCGGACCGGTTTAGCGCCGCCCAGTTAACGCCCCTCGCGGAATATGGACTCTCTGCGGAACAAGCGATCGATCTGTTGACCTGGAGCGGGCTGTGCGGATGGATGAATCGTCTGAAAATCGCCCTCGGCAATGTGCGTCAGCAGACGTAAATTGCTGAAACAGCGCTTGCTGCGGCAGGCATATTCGCGTAAAAATGTCAGCCGCTCTTTTAGCCACGAAAATACCTAATTATGTTTCAGGATAACCCGCTGCTAGCGCAGCTTAAACAGCAACTGCATTCCCAGACGCCGCGCGCGGAAGGGGTCGTTAAGGGCACGGAAAAGGGCTTTGGCTTCCTCGAAGTGGACGCTCAGAAGAGCTACTTCATTCCGCCGCCGCAGATGAAAAAAGTGATGCATGGCGACCGTATCGTCGCGGTGATCCATTCTGAAAAAGATCGCGAAAGCGCCGAACCAGAAACCCTGGTTGAGCCGTTCCTGACCCGTTTCGTCGGTAAAGTCCAGAAGAAAGACGATCGCCTCGCTATCGTTCCTGACCATCCGCTGCTGAAAGATGCCATTCCCTGCCGCGCCGCCCGTGGCGTTGAGCATGATTTCAAACAGGGTGACTGGGCCGTCGCCGAGATGCGCCGTCATCCGTTAAAAGGCGACCGCGGGTTTTACGCGGAGCTGACCCAGTTCATCACCTTCAGCGACGATCACTTCGTCCCCTGGTGGGTAACCCTGGCGCGCCATAACCTCGAAAAAGAAGCGCCGGACGGCGTGGCCACGGAAATGCTCGATGAAGGGCTGACGCGCCGCGATTTAACCGCTCTCGACTTCGTCACTATCGACAGCGCCAGCACTGAAGATATGGACGATGCGCTGTATGCCGAATCCACTGCTGATGGCAAACTGCTGCTGACGGTCGCCATTGCTGACCCGACCGCCTGGATTGCCGAAGGTAGCAAGCTGGATAAGGCCGCAAAAGTGCGCGCCTTTACCAACTATCTGCCGGGCTTCAATATTCCGATGCTGCCCCGCGAGCTGTCAGACGACCTGTGCTCCCTGCGCGCTAACGAAGTGCGCCCGGTGCTGGCCTGCCAGATGACTCTGGCGGCCGATGGCACCATCGAAGACAACATCGAATTCTTTGCCGCCACCATCGAGTCGAAAGCCAAGCTGGCCTATGACGATGTCTCTGACTGGCTGGAAGGCCGCGGCAGCTGGCAGCCGGGCAGCGACGCGATCGCGCAGCAAATTACACTGTTGAAGGACGTGTGCCAGCGTCGTAGCGAATGGCGTCAGACCCATGCGCTGGTGTTCAAAGACCGTCCGGACTACCGTTTCGTTCTTGGCGAAAAAGGCGAAGTGCTGGATATCGTCGCGGAACCACGTCGCATTGCCAACCGTATTGTCGAAGAGTCGATGATCGCCGCCAACATCTGTGCCGCCCGCGTTCTGCGCGACAAGCTCGGCTTCGGCGTTTATAACGTCCATACCGGCTTCGACCCGGCGAATACCGAACAGCTGGCGGCGCTGCTGAAAACCCACGACGTGCACATCGACCCGACGGAGGTGCTGACGCTGGAAGGGTTCTGCAAGCTGCGCCGGGAACTGGACGCCCAGCCGACCGGATTCCTCGACAGCCGCATCCGCCGCTTCCAGTCGTTTGCGGAAATCAGCACCGAGCCAGGCCCGCACTTTGGCCTCGGCCTTGAGGCCTATGCCACCTGGACCTCGCCGATCCGTAAATATGGCGACATGATCAACCACCGTCTGCTGAAGGCCATCATCAAAGGCGAGACCATTGCGCGCCCACAGGATGATGCCACCGTACAGATGGCGGAGCGCCGTCGTCTTAACCGGATGGCAGAGCGCGACGTCGCCGACTGGCTGTATGCCCGTTTCCTCAACGATAAAGCCGGGACCGATACCCGTTTTGCGGCGGAGATCATCGACATCAGCCGCGGCGGGATGCGCGTGCGCCTGGTGGACAATGGCGCGGTCGCCTTTATTCCGGCCCCCTTCCTCCACGCCGTTCGCGACGAACTGGTGTGCAGCCAGGAGAACGGCACCGTGCAGATCAAGGGCGAGGTGGTCTACAAAGTGACTGACGTTATCGATGTCACCATCGCCGAAGTCCGCATGGAAACCCGCAGCATTATTGCGCGTCCGGCAGTCTGACGCCTCTTCACAGCGGTTCCTCCGGGAACCGCTGCTTCTTTCCTCTCCATCCTGCTATTTCCGTCGCACCGATTAAGGTTGTGCGTTTTTTTCGCTTCTCTTTTTCATCCATTTTTAGCATCATTGATTTCATTCGTTTTTGTTACCAGGATAATGCCATGTCAGATGTGAATGCCCACCTGCTCGCCCAACGTATCGATACCGTGCTGGATATTCTGGTTGCCGGTGATTACCACTCTGCGATCCATAATCTGGAAATCCTCAAAGCGGAGCTGCTGGCACTGGCGGCGGACGACGCTGAGCAAAAAAACCAGCCCAAGGCTCCCTGGGAAATCTGATTATCGCCCATGCCGCAACCGGTGACTCATACCGGTTGCTCGCCATATAGCCCCCTAACAGTGATGTTGCTATGAACGCCCGACAACAAAGTATTTTGCAAGTGGTCATTGATAAAGGCCGGATGAGCGTCGCCGATCTGGCGAAGATGACCGGTGTCTCAGAGGTCACCATTCGCCAGGATCTGAATCTGCTGGAAAAGCAGAGCTATTTGCGCCGCACCCATGGCTATGCAGTCCCACTGGACAGTGAAGATGTTGAAACCCGCATGATGACCCATTTCGCCATTAAACGTGAACTGGCCAGCCGGGCGGCGGCGCTGGTGAGCGCCGGCGAAACGGTATTCATCGAAAACGGCAGCAGCAACGCCCTGCTGGCGCGCACCCTCGCCGAACGCGGCGATATCACCATCATAACCGTCAGCAGCTATATCGCCCATCTACTGAAAGAGACGCCGGGAGAGGTGATCCTGCTGGGCGGGATTTACCAGAAACGCAGTGAAAGCATGGTGGGCCCGCTGACCCGCCAGTTCATCCAGCAGGTGCATTTCAGCAAAGCCTTCATCGGGATCGATGGCTGGCAGGCAGAAACCGGCTTTACCGGTCGCGATATGATGCGTGCGGATGTGGTTAACGCCGTGCTGGAAAAGCACTGTGAAGCGATTATTCTCAGCGACAGCTCGAAATTCAGCGCAGTTCATCCCTATCCCCTCGGTCCCGCCGGGCGCTTTAACCGCGTTATTACCGACGATCGCCTGCCGGCCGCCTGCCGCGACCAGTTACTGCACAGCGGCCTGACCGTCGATATCGTGCCATACGTCTGATCTTTACCCGCCCCGAGCCATGCCAATGCGCCATTCGGGGCGATATTACGCTCTGAGAGTATTCCGAGCCGCTAATTAAGATTTTTTACCTGACGATACATTTAAAAAAAAGTAAAATTATTATTAGCGATATAACAGGAAGTGACTATCACCTGCGTGATTTTCGTGACACCTGCGCACCCTAACTTCATGGAATTGCCCTAAAGCTGCTATTTCAGGCTATGCTTAAAGGAGCGTAGTATCCATGAATAGATTATTCAGGAGAAAAAAATGATGACTTCAACGAGCAAAAAAATGGCTGCCGTCGTTCTGGCTGTCACTGTAGCAATGTCTCTGAGCGCTTGTTCTAACATGTCTAAACGTGACCGTAACACCGCTATCGGTGCTGGCGCCGGCGCCATCGGTGGTGCGGTGTTAACTGACGGTAGCGCACTCGGAACCCTGGGTGGCGCGGCGGTCGGTGGTATTATTGGTCACCAGGTTGGCAAATAATATAATTACCTGACGAAATAAAAGAATAATTCACACGAATTGACTTACGCACGTTAAATCATTCAAGGCCGCGGCATTCACCGCGGCCTTGTTATTTCAGCATTACTTTAATTATTGCCGAAATAGCACTCAGCCACCGGCTAACTTAACCTTCATTCCTTTCGCCTCGAGCAGCGATTTGAGCAAATCCCGTTTGTCACCCTGGATCTCGATCACGCCATCTTTCACCGCGCCGCCGCAGCCACATTTCTTTTTCAGCTCTGCAGCCAGGGCGTTCAGCGCGGCATCGTCAGCATCGATGCCGCTAATCAGGCACACGCCTTTGCCCTTGCGACCGCTGGTCTGGCGCTGAATACGGACAATACCATCGCCTTTAGGCCGCACCGGCGCCGGTTTCGCTTCGTCGATACGCCCGGTTTCCGTGGAGTAGACCAGGCGGCTATTGGAATCGCTCATTATGCCTCCTTTGACAACGAGACGTTGATTGCCCGCAGCGTTGCGGCAGGATCGGCCGACTGAGTGACCGGGCGACCAATAACCATATAATCCACCCCCGCCGCCTGGGCCTGCTCGGGGGTCATAATCCGCCGCTGATCCCCGGCCTCGCTCCCCTGCGGACGGATCCCCGGGGTCACCAGCTTAAACGCCTGCCCCAGCGCCTGTTTGAAGCGCACCGCCTCCTGAGCTGAGCACACGACCCCGTCAAGACCACAGCGTTGGGTCAGCGCTGCCAGCTTCGCCGCGTAATCAGCCGGGGATAAGGTAATGCCCAGATCCTGCAGGTCGCTGGCCTCCATGCTGGTGAGTACGGTGACAGCGATCAGCAGCGGAGCCTCTTTACCAAACGGCAGCAGCGCTTCACGCGCGGCGGTCATCATCCGCGCGCCGCCGGAGGCATGGACATTCACCATCCATACGCCGAGTTCGGCCGCCGCCGCCACCGCGCGGGCCGTGGTATTGGGGATATCGTGAAACTTAAGGTCAAGGAACACCTCAAACCCGCGCTGGTGCAGATCGCGAACAAACTGCGGGCCCAACAGGGTGAACATCTCTTTGCCCACCTTCAGGCGGCAGTCTCGCGGGTCGATGCGGTCGACAAATGCCAGCGCTTTATCGCGATTATCATAGTCGAGCGCAACCACAACGGGAGAGGATGTGACAGCGCGGGAAGATGTGATAGCTGTAGACGTCATGACCAGACCTTAGTGTTGATGGGCGCCAGGGCGGCGCAAAAAAGGTAAACGGGCAGCATTCTACCTGTGATGCTAACAAAATAACAGACTGCTGTAGTAGCGCTGGCCGGACGATGGCGCTGCCGGGGCCGCGTCTGGAGAGGAGAAAAACGATGAGTATGTTGTAACTAATGGAGGGATTTTTTTTTGACTTTATTGGCCGTCGAGACCGCGAATGGGTTTGATGGTGGCCCACGAGCGGCAGGATGGGCAGTGCCAGTAGAGCGTATGAGCAGTAAAGCCGCATTTCTGGCAGCGATAGCGCGGTTTGCTGCGCACCTGCTCGCCGACCATGTTTCTTAGCACCCCGAGGCTTTCTTTCGCGCGCCCTTCTTCCGCTTCGTTGAGATGGTAGTCCATCAGCTTATGGAAGACGCGCATGGTCGGGTGACGTTCCAGCTGCCGGGTAACGTAGTTTTGCGCGGCTTCGACCCCTTCCCGTTGCTCGAGGATCTGCGCCAGCATCAGTTCAGCGGTGGCCCCGGTGTTCTCATCCACACAACGGCGCAGGAAAACCTCCCACTCTTCGGCTTTACCCAGTTGCTGGTAGCAGGTCTGCAGCATCTCCAGCGTCTCACCGACCAGCTCTTTATCCTGATCGATAACCCGCTCAAGGCTCTCTACCGCTTTGGCGTAATCACCCTTTTCCATCCACACCCGGCCCATCATTATTGAGACCCGGGCGCTGTTGCGGTCTGCTGCGGCGCCTTTCTTCAGCAGCGCCATCGCTTTATCCAGATCGTTGGCCGCCATCTGCTGCAGGGCCAGCTCACACCAAAAGTTGGCGATTTCGCCACGATGTTTCTCTTTACCCAGCTTCACCAGCCGTTCAGCGACTTCGATCGCTGACTGCCAGTCGCTGGTCGCCTGGTAGATCTGCAGCAGCTGCTGCAGAGCGCTCAGGCGGAAATCGGTCTCATCCACCAGCTGTTTGAACATATCTTCCGCACGATCGTACAACCCGGCGGCCATATAGTCGCGCCCCAGCTGCTGGACGGCCAGCAGGCGCTGATCGTAGGTTAACGATGCGCTTTCCATCAGGCTCTGATGAATACGGATCGCGCGGTCAACCTCGCCGCGCGAGCGGAACAGGTTACCGAGCGTCAGGTGGGCCTCAACGGTGCCGGTATCCTCTTTCAACATATCAAGGAACAGATCGACGGCTTTATCCTGCTGGTTGCTGAGCAGGAAGTTAACCCCCGCCACGTAATCCCGTGACAGGCGGTTCGCATCGTCCTGTTTGGACTGTTGTGCACTTCTGCGCCCCATGTACCAGCCGTAGGCGGCGGCAACGGGTAAAAGCAGAAACAACAACTCCAGCATAAGAGGTTATTCCTTCACGGCAGGCACGCCTGCGTCGACAGCGACCGGGCTGACGGGGGCAATCTGGTGCTCAAGGCGCTTAATTTTCCGCTCCGCGCGCGCCAGCGAGACACGCACCCGCAGCCAGAACAAGCCGCAGATCAGCCAGCCAATGGCAAAGCCTGCGGCGAACAGCACCGCCAGCAGTGTCGAAATGCGGAATTCACCCTGCGCGAGTAAATAGTTGAACGTGACCTGTTGGTCATTCTGCGCCCCCAGCGTCACTGAAATGACGAAGATTGCTAGCACCAGTAAGAAAATGAGTAAATATTTCACATGACTTCCCGTTATGTGGGTTGCGCGAAAAAAAGCCCGCTTTCAGCCCTATAAAGTATCATTTTCGCCGCAGCGGTGGAATGAAAAAGCATGGCAACTGTACAGGATATGCGGTCGGATGCCGCTAAAATCAACATTATTCTGCTTCGGGCATCCGTTTTTTAATATCCTGCGCCTCTTCTCCCGGCGGCGAGAGCGGCCCGCACAGGCGCTGCGTCAACCAGCAGGCCACCGTGACCAACAGCCAGGAGATCAGCGTGGCGACAATGAGATCCAGCGGCCAGTGCATGCCCAGCGCCAGGCGACTGCCCATCACCGCCGTCGCCCATACCAGCAGCACGGCGACCGTGCCCCAACGCCGACGCGGCCACAGCAGCCCGGCGGCCAGCAGCGCCCAGCTGGCGGCGAACATCGTGTGACCCGACGGGAAAGCAAAGCCTGTCTCTTTCTGCCAGTGCTTGCGTAAAAACGGCGGAATGTCCTGCGCCTGCGCCAGCTGGGCATGCACCAGTTTAGCGCGTTCTTTACGCTTCAACGCATAGAATTGCGTCACCGGCACCTGTCTTGAGTTTTCCAGCCAGATGACAAAGGGTCTCGGCTCCTGAACCCGCGCTTTGACCCAGGATTTAACCCCCTGTCCCACCAGGATGGCGGCGGCAAGAATCAGGAACAGGATCAGTGCCGCGCGCAGCCGGTAGCGAAGACACCAGAGAAACCAGCCGCACAGAGCAACATGCGTGATAATTCCCCACGGCTGCGTCACCGTTTCCGTCACCCACCAGAGGGTTTTCAACATAGCAACCGGCAGTCCTGGCTGCCACAGCCAACCAGACAGCCAGACCGTAACAGGCATAACAAGCAGCAGCGCCGCCGCGAGAGCGGTTCGTCGGGCAATCAACAGCATTTTCTCTCCTTCTCCTTGTAGATGAACATCATAGCGGAAAGTAGTTCGTTTGTGCGCTTTCCACGCGGCTAACCGTTCGCGATTAGGAGAACGTCCCGGCCTTGTGGCAAAATAGCGGCAAACAGAAAGCACATTCAGGTGCTGACAGAATCTGGAGAATCACATGCAGCTTAAACGTGTGGCAGAAGCCAAACTGCCAACCCCATGGGGCGATTTCCTGATGGTGGGTTTTGAAGAACTGGCTACCGGACAAGATCATGTCGCGCTGGTGTATGGCGATATCTCGGGGCAGTCGCCGGTCCTGGCCCGCGTCCATTCAGAGTGTTTGACGGGCGATGCCCTGTTTAGCCTGCGCTGTGATTGCGGCTTTCAGCTGGAAGCGGCCCTGTCGCATATCGCCGAAGAAGGTCGGGGGATCCTGCTCTATCACCGCCAGGAAGGACGCAACATTGGTTTATTGAATAAAATCCGCGCCTACGCGCTGCAGGATCAGGGCTACGACACCGTTGAGGCGAACCATCAGCTGGGCTTCGCCGCCGACGAGCGCGACTTCACCCTGTGCGCCGATATGTTCAAACTGCTCAACGTTGAGCAGGTTCGGTTATTAACCAATAACCCGAAAAAAGTGGAAATTCTTACCGAAGCCGGGATCAACATTGTGGAGCGGGTACCGCTGATCGTCGGGCGTAACCCGAAAAATGCTCACTACCTGGATACTAAAGCCGCCAAAATGGGCCATTTGCTGAACAGCAAGCCGGCGGAATAAACCGATTGAATAAAAGAGAAAGGGCCAGCGATGCTGGCCCTTTGTTTTACAGCATATTGCGGATAACGTAGTGCAGGATGCCGTCGTTGCGGTAGTAGGTGAGCTCGGTCGCGGTGTCGATACGGCACCGACAAGGGATCACTTCCTGCGAGCCGTCAGCGCGAGTCAGGGTCACCGGCACCGTAGCTCCAGGCTGAAGCGACTGCAGATTGCTGATATCAATCCGCTCTTCCCCGGTCAACTGCAGCGTTTTACGGGTGACGCCCTGCGGGAACTCCAGCGGCAAAATCCCCATCCCGATCAGGTTGGAGCGGTGGATACGTTCGAAGGACTCGGCGATCACCACCCGGATCCCCAGCAGGCGCGGCCCCTTCGCCGCCCAGTCGCGGCTGGAACCTGAGCCATACTCCTTACCGGCAATCACCGCCAGCGGTATGCCTTCCGCTTTATACTGCATCGCCGCATCGTAGATCGCCACCGGTTCGCGGTCCGGCAGATGTCGGGTCATACCGCCTTCCACTCCCGGTACCATTTCGTTACGAATACGGATATTGGCGAAGGTGCCGCGCATCATCACCTCATGGTTACCGCGACGGGAACCATAGGAGTTAAAGTCGCGCCGGGCAACCCCATGCTCCTGCAGATAGCGGCCTGCCGGGCTATCGGCTTTGATGCTCCCCGCCGGCGAAATGTGGTCAGTGGTCACTGAATCGCCCAGCATGGCGAGGATCCGCGCGCCATGAATATCCTCTACCGGCAGCGGTTCGACGCCCATCTCGTCAAAGAACGGCGACAGGCGAATATAAGTCGAGTCCTCCTGCCAGTCATAGGTATCTGACGCCTCCACCTTGATTGCTTTCCACTCCTCGGTACCGGAAAACACTTCCGCGTACTCTTTGCGGAACATCTCAGTGGAGACCTGTTCCACCGCACGGGCAATCTCCTCCCCACTCGGCCAGATATCTTTCAGATAAACCGGTTCGCCATCGCTGCCCTGCCCCAACGGCTCGCGGGTAAGATCGATATTCATGTTCCCCGCCAGGGCGTAAGCGACGACCAGCGGCGGCGAGGCCAGCCAGTTGGTTTTCACCAGCGGATGGATACGCCCTTCGAAGTTACGGTTACCGGAAAGCACCGCCCCGACGGTCAGATCGCCCTTTTTGATCGCCTCTTCGATAGGTTCCGGCAACGGACCGGAGTTACCGATACAGGTGGTACAGCCATATCCCACCAGATTGAAGCCGAGCTGGTCGAGGTAAGGCGTCAGGCCGGCATGAGCCAGATAATCCGACACCACTTTCGAGCCTGGCGCCAGGGAAGCTTTTACCCACGGCTGCGGCTGCAGGCCACGCTCGACGGCTTTTTTCGCCAGCAGACCGGCGGCCATCAGCACGCTGGGGTTGGAGGTATTGGTACAGGAAGTAATGGCCGCAATGGCCACGGCGCCGTCCGGTAGCGAATAGTGATGCCCGTTCAGCGTATAATCCACCGGCTGGCGCTGACGCTGAGGATGGTTAACTTCCAGCTCGCCGCTGGCAGCAAAGGCTTTCGGCACATCGCCGAGCGCCACGCGATCCTGCGGCCGTTTCGGCCCGGCAAGGCTTGCCTCAACGCTGCCCATGTCCAGCGCCAGGGTGCTGGTAAAGACCGGCTCATCGCCCGGCTGGCGCCACATGCCCTGCGCTTTGGCATAGGCTTCCACCAGGGCGACCTGTTCTTCGCTACGGCCGCTCAGACGCATATAGCTAAGCGTCACATCATCGATCGGGAAGAAACCACAGGTGGCGCCATATTCCGGGGCCATATTGGCGATAGTGGCGCGATCGGCCAGGGGTAAGGTATCCAGGCCATCGCCGTAGAATTCAACAAATTTGCCGACGACACCGTGCTGGCGCAGCATCTGGGTGACCGTCAGCACCAGATCGGTGGCGGTGATGCCTTCGCGCAGTTTGCCGCTGAGCTTAAAGCCCACGACATCCGGGATCAGCATCGACACCGGCTGACCCAGCATGGCGGCTTCCGCTTCAATCCCGCCCACGCCCCAGCCCAGTACGCCGAGACCGTTAATCATGGTGGTATGAGAGTCGGTGCCCACCAGGGTATCCGGCCACGCCATCCACTTCCCATTCACCTCTTCGCTCCAGACGGCCCGACCGAGGTATTCCAGGTTGACCTGGTGACAAATACCGGTGCCCGGCGGCACTACGCTGAAGCGGCTGAAGGCCTGTTGTCCCCAGCGCAGAAAAGCGTAACGTTCGTGGTTACGCTCCATTTCCAGACGGACGTTATCTTCGAAGGCCTCGTCATCGCCGAAACGGTCGACGGTGACCGAGTGGTCGATCACCAGATCGACGGGCGACAGCGGGTTCACTTTCGCGGTGTCGCCGCCCAGGCGCTTCACCGCCTCGCGCATGGCGGCCAGATCCACGACTGCCGGCACGCCGGTAAAGTCCTGCATCAGGACGCGCGCGGGACGGTAGGCTATCTCGCGGTCGGCATGGGCCTGTTGCAGCCAGCCGGCCAGGGCACGAATATCTTCTTCTGTCACCGAGTCACCGTCCTGCCAGCGCAGCAGGTTCTCCATCAGCACCTTCAGCGACTTAGGCAGTCGACTGAGATCGCCCAGCTGTTTCTCTGCCAGCGGCAGACTGTAGTAATGCCAGGTTTTCTCGTTGACCAGCAGCGTGTCCTTACTGTCTTCTCGTAGGGTTGACGACATAGCTCCTCCTTTATCTCAGGGATGGCATACCCTGATTCTCCTCAGGGTCTCCATTAAAGATAACACATACCGAGCATAACACTTTGATAACAACCCAAATTGCTAAATGCGCCGAGGTCGACAGTGATTAATCGGGAATTATCCTGGAATCGGAGAAATAGCACCAAAATAGTGCAGAAGCGATGATTAAGCCGATATTGTATTAGTACACGAGGACAAAAAAAGAGCTAATCGGCCAGCTGGCTATGATTAGCTCTTGTGAGTGATTTCAGATTGGATGAATCCAGCGGCAAAATATATTCTCCCTGTATTGCCGGTCACTGATTTTATATTACAGTTTCCTTTCACTGTCATAAAAATGACATGTATCTACAACGATGACCTACAGCTTTAGCTGACAATCCAGATGTTGCAGATGGTAAGCGCGATGATGCTCCAGAACATCGCCAGCCCTACCAACACTACGCCCCATACGCGACTACGCAGAACGGGATCGATTTCGGTTTTGTCATTCTCGTATGACATCGCCAGTTTCATGTAATCGATATTACTTATCATATTGTCACCACCAATTGCTCAAATCATCAGGTACAGATAAATCTTAATTATGGATAAAAGATTAATCCAGTGAATTTAGGCCTGATGGAATATATTTAACCGGTTATTTGATCGCGGCGGGCATAATGACAAACGTGTTGCCAGAAATTATTAATTTTGTGATTGGTTCGAGGTTTAAGATGTTAAATTAGGACCATGATAGTCAATGGCACTCCCCACAGGGAATGCCATTATTTTTTTAAGGGTTATTTTTCCGGAAGTTTTATATCTTTAAACATCGCTTCAATATCTTCATTCGACCGCAAAGCCACCGCGGTATCCACGACATCCCGGGTCAGATGGGGTGCAAAACGTTGAATAAAATCATACATGTAGCTTCGTAAGAAGGTGCTACGGCGGAAACCAATTTTGGTGGTGCTGTGGCTGAATATGCCGTTCGCATCCAGCTTCACCAGGTCCGGGTCAGAGACCGGATCGACTGCCATGCTGGCTATCACCCCGACCCCAAGCCCCAGGCGAACATAGGTTTTGATCACGTCGGCGTCAGTGGCGGTGAAGACAATGCGCGGCGTCAGACCCGCTCGGTTAAACGCGGTATCCAGTTCCGAACGGCCGGTAAAGCCAAAGGTATAGGTCACCAGCGGGTACTGCGCCAGCTCTTCAATGGAAACCGAGCCCTTCGCGGCCAGAGGATGCTCAGGCGTCACCACAATCGACCGGTTCCAGTGATAGCATGGCAACATCACCAGATCGTCATACAGATGCAGCGCCTCGGTGGCGATGGCGAAGTCGGCGTTGCCTTTCGATACGGCTTCTGCAATCTGGGTTGGCGAGCCCTGATGCATATGCAGCGACACGCGCGGGTAGCGTTCAATAAAGCCCTTGATGACCCCCGGTAACGCATAGCGCGCCTGAGTATGGGTCGTCGCCACATATAACGACCCTTTATCAGGCCAGGTATGCTCCCCGGCGACAGATTTAATCGCATCGACTTTCGATAATACCTCGCGGGCGATACGGATGATCTCCTGCCCGGCAGGTGTCACCTGAGTTAAATGTTTGCCGCTGCGGGCGAAAATCTGGATGCCCAGCTCATCTTCCAGCATGCGGACCTGCTTACTGATGCCCGGCTGGGAGGTATAAAGCCCTTCGGCGGTGGATGAAACATTCAGGTTATGGTTCACCACCTCAACGATGTAGCGAAGCTGTTGTAGTTTCATGCTGATATCCGTTTGCGCGTAAAATGAAGCCGCTTAATACACTTTACGTTCAGGCAACTTGTCGACCGTGAGGCCAGCCTCCCGGCAGTTGGCCGTAGTGGCGCCGCAACGCATCCTGAAAGCGATGATGTATAAGACGTTTTAATAATAAAAAAGGGATTAGCTATAACCACTATATCATTTATATCAACAGTGTATAGATACTAACGAAAAATAATATAGGTGGTTATAAGGGGAAGAAAAGATCATCCAGAAGGGGAAACGACGCGGCAGAGGCATCCACTGCCTCTGCCGGCCGTTAGTGCAGGAAAAGCGCGCTTTTCCTGCCTGATACTGCACGATTACTTTTTGGCTTCAGTCCATTTACCGTCAATAAAGAAGGCTGACCAGCCGGTCGCTTTGCCCTCTTTTTCGGAAGCCACATACTGCTGTTTCGTTTTACGGCTAAAGCGCACCAGCGTTTTATTACCTTCCGGATCCTGCTGCGGCGCATCAGCGAGATAGCGCAGTTTTTCCGGCAGACGATCGCGGAAGCGGTACAGCTCTTCCACCAGCGGCGCACGCGTTTCCCGTGATTTCGGGAAGGTGTTGGCCGCCAGGAAGACACCCGCCGCCCCGTCGCGCAACACAAAGTACGCGTCAGACTTCTCGCACGGCAGCTCCGGCAGCGGCACCGGATCTTCCTTCGGCGGAGCCACTTCGCCGTTGCGCAGGATCTTACGCGTGTTCTTACACTCGTCGTTGGTACAGGCCATGTACTTGCCGAAACGCCCCATTTTCAGGTGCATTTCAGAACCGCACTTCTCGCACTCCACTACCGGACCGTCATAGCCCTTGATGCGGAACTCGCCCTCTTCAATCTCATAGCCGTCACAGGTCGGGTTATTACCACACACGTGCAGTTTACGCTTAGGATCGATAAGGTAGCTGTCCATTGCGGTCCCGCACTTCTGACAGCGACGTTTGGCACGCAGCGCGTTGGTTTCCGCGTCATCGCCTTCCAGCACGTTGAGGACTTCGTTTTCCGGCACCAGGTTGATGGTGGTTTTGCAACGCTCTTTCGGCGGCAGAGCATAGCCCGAACAGCCGAGGAAAACACCGGTGCTGGCGGTACGGATGCCCATTTTACGTCCACAGGTCGGGCAGTCGATGCTGGTAAGCACCATCGGGTTCGGCTGCATGCCGCCCTCTTCCGGATCTTTCTCTGCGGTCTCCAGCTGAGTAGTAAAATCGCCGAAGAAGTGGTTCAGCACCTCTTTCCATTCGGCCTGGTGGTTGGCTACCTGGTCGAGACGATCTTCCATCTGCGCGGTGAAGTCGTAGTTCATCAGATCGCGGAAGTTTTCTTCCAGCCGATCGGTGACGATTTCGCCCATTTTCTCCGCATAGAAACGACGGTTTTCCACCCGCACGTAGCCGCGATCCTGAATGGTCGAGATGATCGAAGCGTAGGTGGAAGGACGGCCGATACCGCGTTTTTCCAGCTCTTTGACCAGCGAAGCTTCGCTGAAGCGCGCCGGCGGCTTGGTAAAGTGCTGCGCAGGCGTCAGCTCCACCAGGCTCAGGCGGTCGCCCTGTTTAACCACCGGCAACGTCCGGTCTTCATCGCCCTTGCGCAGCGCCGGCATCACTTTGGTCCAGCCGTCGAAACGTAAGGTACGACCGCGCGCTTTCAGTTTGAAATCGCCCGCCGCCACGGTCAACGTGGTGGAATCGTATTGCGCCGGCGTCATCTGACAGGCGACAAACTGGCGCCAGATCAGCTGATAGAGCTTCTGCGCATCGGCTTCCATATCTTTCAGCGTTTCCGCCAGCACGCTCACATCAGAAGGACGAATCGCTTCGTGCGCTTCCTGCGAGTTTTCTTTGCTGGCGTACTGGTTAGCGCTCTCCGGCAGATATTTTTTGCCAAAGTTGTCGCTGATATAACCGCGAACCATGTTCAGCGCGTCCTGACTCAGGTTGGTGGAGTCGGTACGCATATAGGTGATGTGCCCCGCCTCATAGAGACGTTGAGCCATCATCATGGTCTTTTTCACGCCGAAGCCGAGACGGGTGCTGGCCGCCTGCTGCAGCGTGGAGGTGATGAACGGCGCGCCCGGCTTGCTGCTGGTCGGCTTGTCTTCTCGCTCCAGCACGCTGTAGCTGGCTTTTTCCAGCAGCGATACCGCCGCCATGGTCTCATCACGGCTGACCGGACGGAACGGCTTATCGTCTTTATGGGTCACCTGCAGAGGCAGCGCGTCGCCGCCCGGCGTGGTGGTGCTGGCATCAACTTCCCAGTACTCTTCCGGGACGAAGGCTTTGATTTCACGCTCACGTTCCACCACCAGGCGGACCGCAACGGACTGCACGCGCCCGGCAGAAAGACCACGGGCAATTTTCTTCCACAGCAGCGGCGAGACCATATAGCCCACCACGCGGTCCATAAAGCGGCGCGCCTGCTGGGCGTTAACCCGATCGATATTCAGTTCGCCCGGCTTTTCGAAGGCCTGACGAATAGCGTTTTTGGTGATCTCATTGAACACCACGCGGCTATAACGCTGTTCATCGCCGCCGATCACTTCCCGCAGGTGCCAGGCAATGGCTTCCCCTTCGCGGTCAAGGTCGGTTGCGAGATAGATGTGGTCAGCTTTTTCCGCCAACTGTTTGAGTTCTGAAACTACCTTTTCTTTACCCGGAAGTACTTCATAGTGCGCATTCCAGTCATGCCATGGGTCCACGCCCATGCGGTTAACCAGAGCACCACGTTCGTCCTTTTTAGGCTTTTTAGCCCCTTTGGTGGCGGTAGAGTCGGTGCTCTTTTTGGAAGCTGATCCACTGGTCGGCAAATCGCGGATATGACCGACGCTGGATTTCACCACGTAGTCATTACCCAGATACTTATTGATCGTTTTGGCTTTTGCCGGGGACTCAACGATAACGAGAGCTTTACCCATATTCACCTTTACCTAATTTGATTCATCCAGGAATACATCGCACATTCATACACCCTCCACTGGCGACTGCCTCATATGTTGCGGCACCGTCGGTGAATATCAACCCTGAACACCCGCTTCATCTCCGTAAAACCAGGCGTTTGAGTTTGCTGACTTTTTTTCGTCAGGTGACATAGCACGAAGAATTTTTGGCCGAATGTCAAGCAAATCTGTTGCCAGATCGCCGAAAGCGTCACACTGTACCTGATAAAATTCGTTACGCAACTTTATTAGCATGCAAAAGCGAAACCCGCCAGTAAACGGCTGTTTCTCCACTGGTTACGATTACCCCTGTTTTGTCCATGGAAAATTTGCCCCACGCCGCCGCGCGGCGTAAACTACGCGCGGAGAAAAAGAGGAGTCCGTTATGCAAGGTACAACCCAACCTATCGATCGCCAGACGCTGCTCGAAAAAGCCAACAAACTTATTCGCGAACATGAGGATACGTTAGCCGGTATCGAAGCCACCGACGTCGTTCAGCGCAACAATGTCCTGGTGTTTAGCGGTGAGTTTTATCTTGACGAGCAGGGTTTACCGACGCCGAAGAGTACGGCGGTATTTAACATGTTTAAGTACCTCGCCCACGAGCTGTCGGACAAGTATCACCTGGTCGATTAAGGCCGGTGGAAACGATAACGCGAGGCCCTGGCCTCGCGTTATGTTGTTTACATCAGCGGTTTCTGACCGCGCTGCCACCAGCGCAGCAGAAGTCGATCGGCGCTCTCCGCGGCGCTACCGGTGAAGCGGTCGAGCATTTTCTTACGCTGTTGATAACGCACCCCGATCACCTCGTGGCTCTCCATGAGCCCCAGCAACAGCTCATCACTGGTTTCAACCGCATCCACCAGCCCTTTTTCCAGCGCCTGCACCCCGTACCAGTGCTCGCCGGTAGCTACCTGCTCAATATCAAGTCCCGGACGCATCCGATGGACGAAATCCTTGAACAGATGGTGCGTCTCATTGAGATCCTCACGGAACTTGCGCCGCCCTTCTTCGGTATTTTCGCCCAGCATAGTGAGGGTTCGTTTGTACTGCCCGGCGGTATGCAGTTCGATATCAATATCTTTGTTCTTAAGGAAGCGATGGAGGTTAGGGATCTGCGCCACCACGCCAATGGAGCCAAGGATCGCAAACGGCGCCGACACAATTTTGTTGGCCACGCAAGCCATCATATAGCCGCCGCTGGCCGCCACTTTGTCAACCGCCACCGTCAGCGGGATCTGTTTGTCGCGCAACCGCTGCAGCTGAGAGGCTGCCAGCCCGTAACCGTGCACCACCCCGCCGGGGCTTTCCAGACGAATCACCACCTGGTCACGCGCTTTCGCCGCCGCCAGTACCGCCGTGATCTCTTCCCGCAGGCTGTTGACCTCATGGGCATCCATACTGCCTTTGAAATCCAGCACCCAGGCGCGCGGCTTGCCTTCCGGCTCCACGTTACCCAGCTTCGCCCGCGCTTTCGCGGCCTTCGCCTCTTGTTTTTGCTTTTTTTTCTGCGCCTTATGCCACTGTTTCTGCTGCGGGCCGTCAAGCAGCGCCACCGCCAGCGATTCCTTCATCTCTTTGTAATGCTCGCTAAGATTGGTCACCCGCAGTTCGCCGCGCTGCTTCTTACGCTGGGCCAGGTTGACGATAATAGCGGCAATCACCGCGATAGCGACGACAACCGTCGCGATCTTGGCTAAAAATAAGCCGTACTGAGCAAGTAATTCCACGTTTTCACCTTGTGTAAAGCACTGACGTTGCTGCACAGTGTACATCAGCCCCTGGCGAGAAGTCTTTGTGCTTTGTGTCTTGTGCGCAGCGGATTCCGTTTTTTTTCAGCGAGGCTGAAATCGTTGCAAGATATTAATTTTCTGAATACTTTCCGCTTCGCCGATTGCAATGGCGAGCACTTTCAGGCATAACAGCGCAAAAGTGAGATACCAAAGATGAAGCGCGATCGGGAACCGATCGCCCAAGGAGTCGCCGTGCATTATCAACCGCAACGCCACTTGCTGAAAGATCGCATCATCCTGGTCACCGGCGCCAGCGACGGGATTGGTCGTGAAGCGGCCCTGACCTACGCGCGCTACAGCGCCAGCGTGATTCTTCTTGGCCGCAACGACGAAAAACTGCGCGCCGTCGCCCAGGAGATTGAACGCGAGGGCGGCATTCCCGCCCGCTGGTTTACCCTCGACCTGCTAACCTGCACGCCGCAGGAGTGCCAGCAGCTGGCGCAGCAGATAAGTATGCACTATCCCCGTCTTGACGGCGTGCTGCACAACGCCGGCCTGCTCGGCGACATCTGCCCTATGGACGAGCAGAAGCCGGAGGTCTGGCAGCAGGTGATGCAGGTGAACGTCAATGGCACCTTTATGTTGACCCAGGCGCTTCTTCCTTTATTACTCCGTTCGGATGCGGGCTCGCTGGTCTTCACCTCGTCCAGCGTTGGCCGTCAGGGCCGCGCCAACTGGGGCGCCTATGCGGTCTCCAAATTCGCCACCGAAGGGATGATGCAGGTGCTGGCCGACGAGTACCAAAGCCGCCATCTGCGGGTGAACTGCATCAACCCCGGCGGCACCCGCACCGGGATGCGCGCCAGCGCCTTCCCGACGGAAGATCCGCTAAAACTGAAGACCCCCGCTGACATTATGCCCGTCTATCTGTGGCTGATGGGTGACGACAGTCGCCGCAAGACGGGAATGACCTTTGACGCCCAACCGGGCCGTAAGCCAGGAATTGCCCAATGAGTGATGAACGCTACCGCGAACGCCAGCAGCGGCTGAAAGATAAAGTTGACGCCCGGGTGGCGGCAGCCCAGGACGAACGCGGCATTGTGATGGTCTTTACCGGCAACGGCAAAGGCAAAACCACCGCCGCCTTTGGCACCGCGACCCGCGCCGTCGGCCACGGCAAAAAGGTCGGCGTGATCCAGTTTATCAAGGGGACCTGGCCTAACGGTGAGCGTAACCTGCTGGAACCCCACGGCGTCGAATTTCAGGTGATGGCGACAGGCTTCACCTGGAACACCCAGGACCGCGACAGCGACACCGCCGCCTGTCTGGCGGTCTGGGAGCATGCCCGCCGTATGCTTGCTGACGACCAGCTCGATCTGGTGTTGCTGGATGAGCTGACCTACATGGTGGCGTACGATTACCTGCCGCTGGAGTCGGTGCTGAGCGCCCTGCGTGAGCGTCCTGTCCATCAGTCGGTGATCATCACCGGCCGCGGCTGCCATCGCGATATTATTGAACTGGCGGATACCGTCAGCGAACTGCGTCCGGTCAAGCATGCGTTTGATGCCGGGATCAAAGCGCAGATGGGAATTGACTACTGAGGGCCTGATACGGCGAAAGGCAGTACGCGTTCCGGCGGCAATCCACCGGAACGCACAACATTAACCGTTGGTCTTATTGCGAGTACTGGAACGACGATTGCTGTTGTTACCCTGGCGCGGGTTAGCGCTGGTCTGGCTGTGACGCTTCACCGCCCGACGGATCTGATTGGCTTTCATCCGGCGACGGTCTTTCTCGACGGCAACTTTAGAACTGGTTTCCGGCGTCAGCTCCACCAGCTCGCGCAGGTAGTTGGTCTGCGCCAGGTCCAGTTCGGTATAGCCGCCGCGCGGCAGGCCTTTCGGCAGCAGAATATCGCCATAGCGCACGCGGATCAGACGGCTGACCTGCACGCCGACCGCTTCCCACAGGCGACGCACTTCGCGGTTACGCCCTTCGGTCAGGGTGACGTTGTACCACTGGTTAATCCCTTCACCGCCGGTGAATTTGATGGTTTTAAATGCTGCCGGACCATCTTCTAACTGCACGCCGCGAGACAGCTGACGCAGCTTATCATCATCCACCTGGCCGAAAACGCGAACGGCGTACTCACGCTCGACTTCACGGCTCGGATGCATCAGGCGGTTTGCCAGTTCGCCATCGGTGGTGAACAGCAGCAGGCCACAGGTGTTCACGTCCAGACGGCCAACGGCAATCCAGCGCGCGCCGCGCAGTTTTGGCAGGCGATCAAACACCGTCGGGCGCCCTTCCGGATCGTTACGGGTGCACAGCTCGCCTTCCGGCTTATAGTAAGCCAGCACGCGACAGATCTGCTCAGCAGACTCTTTCACCGAGATCAGATGACCATCGATACGAATTTTTAAACCGGGGACGATTTCCACACGATCGCCGAGGGTGGCGATTTTTCCGTCGACGCTGACGCGGCCAGCTTCGATTTTCGCTTCAATTTCACGGCGGGAGCCGTGGCCGGCGCGGGCCAGCACTTTTTGCAGTTTCTCGCTCATTGAGCTTCCTTAAGGTGTCGCCTTCCCAGGCGTCTGGTATGCTTTCAAAAACAACGAGTTAGCCTAAAACTCAACTTAACTCACTGATCTGTAAATATTTCATGGCACACAGCATGGCAAACAACGTATCACACAAGCTGTCACACAATGATTCGTGGGCGCACATACTACACGAATTTTAGACTAAATGATTCAACAAGTTTTGTGCGCCTGAGTCTTTCTGAACTTGGACGTATAACGATGAGCAATCCGGAACAGTCAAGCACAGCGAACGGGAAAACGCTGTGTGTCTACTCCAACAGTATCTACACATTTACCTTCGTCACGGAGTCGCAGCATTGCCCGTACAGCAAAAGCTTCGACATAGTCGATAGTAAATGAATCGCGCCATAACATTCACAAAATAAATATTTTAAAACGCAGTTTCATTTTTATGAAAAACAACTTCCGGCACATGGGTGTTATTTGTACAATGAATTACGTATGAAGATTAATTCACAACAAGCAGAGGGACTTATGCAGCAATATACCAACGAAATCACACCCGAAATTAATGAGGCCCAATCACAACCGCCTTACGACGAAGAGCTTTTGTCACTCTGCGATGACAAAACCCGGAAAGAACTTGAGGAAATTAAAAAACAGCATCTAAGCCGCCCGTTAGCTCACATTTTCCGGTTTGCAGTCGTTGGAAGTCTGACCCGTCGCGGTGGAGTCATTCGCCATGCTTCAGGCGGTGCGACTACCGGAGGATTACAAGTTGCTCGGGTAGGTGACAAGGTTGTATATGCTGATGGCAGCGAGTCCACTATTATTTCCGGTGCTGGCAAGGCCCGAATCATGCAGGGCGCATCCGCTGCACCCGTTGGCAGTATGCTTGATAATGGTGATGAAATAATCTCTACCCCACAATCGTGCAGCAAACTGGTTTTTCGTGAAGGCTGCGAACTCCCGGAAGGATTCTTGACCGTGTCAGGGAGTAAGCACTGATGGGCGTTAAGGGATACTATTTATTCAGAGGTGATAAGACACGATGTGGTGGCGTTATCACTGAAGGATGGAGCGACCACCAGCATTTTGACAGAGATATGTCCTGTGAAGGGCATAAAGTAACTTGTGGCAAACATCCAGGGCTTTACCGTATTTGTGGTGGGCTTGATGATGACATACACGGCAAAAGGATTGCCGGAACACTACACAGTTATAGCTCCTGCCCCTGTAAATCCAAATTCATCAATTCAAACTGGGATGATGATTACGAACTTGGTGGAGAAGCAACGGTAACGCACACTGATCTACCTCACCTCGTCAAGATGCCTGAACTTCCAGGGCCGATTGAGTCAGAACCGGAACAGAACGCCCAAACAGCAAAAAAGAAAACAGGTATAGATGCAGGTTTTGCCGTTATCACTTATGGCGGTACTACGGAAGCGTGGCAACGTCTGTTATTCACTGAAAACCCACCAGCAGGGGCAAAAGAGCTATTCTCTATTCTGAACGGCCCGGATGAAAGATACAAAGCTGGTTCGATTATGCTTCTGGTTGATCCAGATAAACAGGACGACGAGCAGATTGCCCACATGAAAGCCGCGAAAGCGCGAGTTGATGCGGCGTTAGAACCGCTGACAATCCAGGAAGCTAACTTGCTGCACAAACACTACGCAACCATAGCTAATTTCACCAGCTACGCTGATACAGGAATTGGCCTTGCTGCTGATCCTGTTGGAAAATACTTTGAGAGTATCGAAAAAATACTCAGAGAGATTCAAGAAACGTATAAGAATACCTACATAACGAGAGGCTCGTTGATAGGAGAACAATTTTACATTCAACGTAGCCTGTTGTTTAAAGAGCTTGAATCAATACTTAAAGTCAGATTCCTGAATAAGGCTATGAAATTCGGAGAGTATACAAAAATAAAAAAAGCACTTGGCCTATCCAGCAGTTCTATTACCCACAAATGGAATGAAACGGGGATCAGTGACATTGAAGGCTATGCTACCCACATCGAACGGGCAGCTAAATACGTAAAAGCAATGCGTTACACTGGTTATTTAGGCATTGGTTTTAGCGGACTGCATTCACTAAATGAAATAAATGAGGCTTGTTCTGTTGGTCGCGAAGCTGAATGTACCAAGAAAAAGTATACTGAGATTGGTAGCTTTGCTGTAGGTACGGGGGTTGGTGTTGCTGGTGGCTATTTAGCAATACCTCTTTGTATCGCTATCGGTGTTGGTACTGCTGGTGTCGGAGGGCTTGCTTGCTCTGTGATTGCTGGGGCTGGTTTAGGCTATGTCGGTAGTAGTGCAGGTGGCGCATTCGGTGAATGGGGTGGAGAGCAGCTGTATGAAACTTTCGGTAATTAATTTTATAATTATGCATCGTAACTCGATTGGATTGGTATTGTGTCTATGCCTAATACTTACGGGGGTTATTTCAATTATTTACGATCGCATTTCGAAAAATAAATTCATTACTCTCTGTTCGCTATTTGTTGAAAAATTTGGCGCAAGACCAGTAGAGGCTTTAATTTATCAGGATGGGGGGTTCTTTTTCTCGTTTATGCGTGATGCATTTTTTATTAAAGCATTATATTTTAAAGAAAACTCATTTCATACGCGAGGAATGGATAATGAACAAATTCGATTCATTAAAGAACTTCCTAATCAGTATACCGATTGGTTACGTGTAAAAGTACGATTTTCCGTGGTCGGTATTATTTTTCTATTCATGATGTTATCAGTTTTCTATTTACCATTATTCATTTAATTGAAATAAATAGCCAAGAGCAAAACTTGGCTATTTTATTCACTCCCAATCAGTATCATCAATTACATAAGAAACTGAGGATAAGGGAAACGTATGCAATTAGCGCATAGCGATCCCTCATATTGATCTTTGGCAAAAAGTCTATTCAGAGAAAAAATGATGATGTCGATTATATACGGGAGCTACCTGCAAACATCAAATACTGGTTTATCGCCGAATTGTTGTGTTCATTGGTAGGTTTTATTGCCCTACTAATTGGTGGTATCTGTCTTTGGGTCGATAAATGATTAATTCAGCAGAACTGATCATCTGCGGGTTAGGAAGATTAAGCCTCATCTGCGGTATAGCTGTTACGGTGCTCTCATTTATCAACAAAAAGCGCTTCTCCGCGACCTGTACGCTGTAAAAAGAAAAACTTCGTCGGGAAAGCTTCTGTTCGCCGCGCCCCGTCTTTAGTATGGAACAGATTTTCCTCATTCTCCTGTGCCCATTCACGCATACGGATCTTTATCGGACAGCGCCCCCCTCACTGCGCGCCCTCCTCAACAACAGCCGGGCGCTGGCCGAGCAGCCAGTCGCGAAAACAGCGGTTGGCAGGCGCCAGCAGCGCGGTCTCGTGGTAAACCAGATGATAGGCCAGCGGACAGGCGATGGGCTGCGCCAGAGGATTAACCAGCCGCCCCTGCGTCAGCGCAGACGCTATGAATGAACGTCGCAGTAATGCCATCCCCATACCAGCGAACGCCGCCTCCGTCACGCCGTTGGAATCAGTGAACACCGGACCGCGGCGCGCGCGGTCCGGCTCCAGCCCCACGGCCTCACACCACAGCGCCCAGTCTTCACGATGCTCATCGTGCAGCAGCGGATACTGCAGCAGATCGCCCGCACCGGCGAGGGACCGGCGCGGAGCAATCAGTTGCGGACTGCAGACCGGGATAAGGTCGTCATCCAGCAGGCGGTAAGCCTGCAGTTCCGGCCAGCCGCCGACACCATGACGCACGGCAAAATCGATCCCTTCACTCAGCAAATCTACTCGCCGGTTGGTGGTGCCGATCTGGATCTCAATCTTTGGATAACGTCGTTCAAAATCAGCCAGCCGCGGCAGCAGCCACTGAATGGCGAAGCCGCTGGTACAGCTGAGCGTCACCTTTTCTGGCCCCGCGGGCACCTGCAGGCGCTGGGTGGCGGCGGCTATCTGGAGAAAGGCGGGCTGAACGGCCCGCAGGTAGATCTCCCCCACCTCCGTTAACTGTAACTGTCGGGGAGTACGAATAAAAAGCGGGGTATTCAGCGCTTCCTCGAGGCGGGCAATTTGCTGGCTGACGGCGCTTGCCGTAACGCAAAGCTCACTGGCGGCCTGCTTCAGACTAAGCAGCCTTGCCGCCGCTTCAAAGCAGCGCAGCGCATTCAGCGGTGGAAGTTTCATCGACATGGCATCTCAGTTAAGAATAACTTAATCATGTAAGCATAACGCGTTTGTCGGACGCTGCACGTGAGTTCTACAGTTGACTTCCTTCGTGAATACAAGGAGTCAATCATGCGTGTTATCGACTATGGCCGCCTGCTGCTGCTCGCCGCTCTCTGGGGCGCCAGTTTTTTGTTTATGCGCATCACCACCCCGGCCTTCGGGGCGATGATCAGCGCTTTTCTTCGCGTACTGTTCGCCGCTATCGCGCTCGGGCTGTTACTCGGCGTGCAGGGTAAATGGAGCGGGTATCAGGGAAAATTCATATCCACTCTGAAGCTGGGGGTCATTAATTCAGGCCTTCCTTTTCTGATGTACTGCCTTGCCGCACAGTGGCTGCCGGCAGGGTACTCCGCCACGCTCAACGCCACGGCGCCGATGATGGGAATGCTTATCGGCGCGTTATGCTTTGCAGAACCGTTAACCCTGCGCAAAGGCGGCGGCGCGTTACTGGGCGCCATTGGCGTGGCAGTTATTGCGCGCCCAACCTCCAGCCTCAGCGCCGCCCTCCTGCTGCCAGGGATCGGGGCCTGCCTGATCGCGACCGCTTGTTACGGTCTGGCCGGCTTTCTGACCCGCCGCTGGATCCAGCAGCGGGGCGGCCTTGAGGCTGAGCGCGTTGCGTTGGGCAGCCAGGTCGGCGCCACGCTGTTTCTGTTGCCTTTCTTTCTCTGGTCAGGCTGGTATGGTCCGGTCATAGACTGGCGGCAGAGCCTGCCGTGGATAGCGATAGTCATGCTGGGCGTGGTCTGTACGGCAGCAGGGTATATTCTCTATTTTCGCCTGATTGCTGATATAGGACCGCTGCGTTCGCTGTCCGTGACCTTTTTGATCCCACCTTTTGCGGCGCTGTGGGGCTATTTGTGCCTCGGAGAGACCATACAAAAAGGGCTGATTCTCGGCGCACTGCTGATCGGTCTGGCGCTGTGGTTGATTGTCGTGCCGTCAGGAAGGAAACGCGGGGTGCCGGGCGGAGCATGAACCACCGCCCGACGATGACGATCAGAGGAAAGGCTTCACGTCGCCGACGCCTTCGCGCAGCACCACTGGGGTATCTTCCGTCAGGTCGATAACCGTGGTCGGCTGCTGCCCGAGGAAACCGCCGTGAATGATGAGGTCCACCACTTTCTCCAGACGATCTTTGATCTCTTCCGGGTCGGACTCGGTAAAGTCGCTGCCGGGCAGCATCAGCGACGTGGACAGCATCGGTTCGCCTAAAGTCTCGAGCAACGCCTGAGCAATAGGGTTAGACGGGACGCGCATGCCGATGGTTTTACGTTTCTCCTGCAGCAGCCGGCGCGGCACTTCTTTGGTCCCCTTGAGGATAAAGGTGTAGTTGCCCGGCGTGTTGTTTTTCATCAGACGAAACGCCACGTTGTCGACAAAAGCGTAGGTTGACAGCTCGGACAGATCGCGGCACATCAGGGTAAAGTTGTGGCCGTCAGGCAACTGACGGATACGGCAGATCCGCTCCATCGCGCCCTTGTCTTCAATTTTGCAGCCCAGGGCGTAGCCGGAGTCGGTCGGATAAACGATCACCCCGCCCTTACGCACAATCTCCACCGCCTGGTTAATCAACCGCGCCTGCGGGTTATCCGGATGGATATAAAAAAACTGGCTCATACTTCCCTCTCAATTTTTATTCGGCGGCCGCTTCCCAGCTGTGCCAGACGCCTTCCACGCCGGCAGGAAGCCAGAGCTTACGGCCAAGCTCGATCCACGCACAGGGCTGATGAAAATCGGAGCCCAGTGACGCCAGCAGACCAAACTGCACGGCCAGGGTGGCCAGCTGGGCGCGTTCATGGGGCGCCTGCTGACACTGGGCCACTTCCATGGCATCACCGCCCTGCTCGCTAAAGTGGGCCAACAGCCGCTTCAACCACTTGGCGGAGAGATCGTAGCGCCCGGGATGGGCTATCACCGCCTTGCCGCCAGAATGATGAATGACATCAATCGCTTGTTTTATTGTACACCACTGCGGCGGCACGTAACCGGTTTTCCCGCGGGCAAGGTATTTTTTGAAGACCTCCGCCATGTTTTTCGCATGGCCGGCCTCCACCAGAAAACGGGCAAAATGGCCGCGGGTGACGGCGCCACCGTCCGCCAGCCGCAGCGCCCCTTCCCAGGCGCCAGGGATCCGCGCCTTCTCCAGACGCTCGGCAATCATCTGGCCCCGCAGCTGGCGTCGCGCTTTCTGCTCCTCCAGCAGCGCGGTCATCGTCGGGTGCGCAATATCAATATTCAGACCCACGATATGTATTTCGTGATTCTCCCAGAGCGTCGAAATCTCGACGCCGTTTACCAGCGTTAAGGGTAATCCGGCACGGGCGATCTCTTCCCGGGCGGCCGGGATCGCCGCCACGCTGTCATGGTCGGTGATCGCCAGGGTGCCTACGCGCATCTCATGGGCGCGATGGACCAGTTCCTGCGGAGTCAGCCGCCCGTCAGAGGCGGTGGTATGGCTGTGCAGATCGTAAATCACTGCGTATTGGCTGTCGCTCAAAAGGACTCCTGCTGGACATCAACGTAAATAAGCGCATTATCATACCGACAGGCAGAGAAAATCTGCAAACAAGGGTTGACTTTATTCCATTGAACTAGTTAACTAGTACGCAAGTTCACATGAAGGGGTATCACGATGAAAATGCACTTTATCACTCTGCACAGCTGGTGGCGCACCTCCTGATAACGGGCGGCGTGATCGCGTTTTGCATTCAGCATACAGATACCCGGCCCGCCAATGAGCGGGCTTTTTATTGGACAAAAAATAATACGAACAGGCGAGAACAATAATGCAAACATCCAAACCGGCACTCGAGCTTCTCACCAGCGACGCCATCTACCGGGAGAACCCGACGGCGTTATTCCACCAACTGTGTGGCGCCCGTCCGGCCACGCTGCTGCTGGAATCCGCTGATATCGACAGCAAAGATGACTTAAAAAGCCTGCTGCTGGTCGACAGCGCGCTGCGCATCACCGCTCTTGGTGACACTGTCACTATTCAGGCACTTTCCGCTAACGGCGCCGCGCTGCTGGAACTGCTGGACGGCGCGCTGCCCTCCGGGATCGCCAATCAGCGCCAGCCCAACGGCCGCATCCTGACCTTCCCCGCGGTCAGCACCCTGCTCGATGAAGACGCCCGCCTCTGCTCACTGTCGGTGTTTGACGCCTTCCGTCTCCTGCAGGAGCTGGTGACCGTCCCGGCCAACGAGCGTGAAGCGATGTTCTTCGGCGGCCTGTTCGCCTATGACCTGGTCGCCGGCTTTGAAGATCTTCCACCGCTGCAGAGCGACACCGCCTGCCCGGACTACTGCTTCTATCTGGCTGAAACTCTGCTGGTCATCGACCATCAGACTAAGCATACCCGCATTCAGGCCAGCCTGTTCACCCCGCTGGAGAGTGAAAAACAGCGCCTGGAGCAGCGCCTGAGCCAGCTGCGTCAGCAACTGAACGAGCCGCCGGCGCCGCTGCCGGTTACCACTGTGGCCGAAATGCAGTGCGACGTTGACCAGAGCGATGAAGAGTACGGTGCGGTGGTGCGCAAAATGCAGCGCGCGATCCGCGCCGGGGAAATCTTCCAGGTGGTTCCTTCCCGTCGCTTCTCGCTGCCCTGCCCGTCGCCGCTGGCCGCTTATGATGTGCTGAAGAAGAGCAACCCCAGCCCGTACATGTTCTTTATGCAGGACAACGATTTCACCCTGTTCGGCGCCTCGCCGGAGAGTTCGCTGAAATATGACGCCGTCAGCCGTCAGATTGAGATCTACCCGATCGCCGGCACCCGGCCACGCGGCCGCCGCGCCGACGGCTCGCTGGATCGCGATCTTGACAGCCGCATCGAACTGGAAATGCGCACCGACCATAAAGAGCTTTCCGAACACCTGATGCTGGTGGATCTGGCGCGTAATGACCTGGCCCGCATCTGTACCCCGGGCAGCCGCTATGTCGCCGATTTAACGAAGGTTGATCGTTACTCCTTCGTGATGCATCTGGTCTCCCGCGTGGTCGGCGAACTGCGTCAGGACCTCGATGTGCTGCACGCCTACCGCGCCTGCATGAACATGGGCACCCTCAGCGGCGCACCGAAGGTCCGCGCCATGCAGCTGATTGCCGCCGCCGAAGGTAAACGCCGCGGCAGCTACGGCGGCGCGGTGGGCTATTTCACCGCCCACGGCGACCTCGACACCTGCATCGTCATCCGTTCCGCCTACGTGCAGGAGGGTATCGCTACCGTCCAGGCCGGAGCCGGCATTGTGCTCGACTCGGTTCCCCAGTCGGAAGCGGATGAGACCCGAAATAAAGCCCGCGCGGTGCTGCGCGCCATTGCCCAGGCCCATCACGCGAAGGAGATTTTCTGATGGCTGACATTCTGCTGCTCGATAATATCGATTCTTTCACCTATAACCTGGCAGACCAGCTGCGGGCCAATGGTCATAACGTGGTGATTTACCGTAACTCCGTCCCGGCGCAGGCGCTGATTGAGCGTCTGGGCACCATGGACAACCCGGTGCTGATGCTCTCCCCGGGCCCGGGTACGCCGAGTGAAGCTGGCTGCATGCCGGAACTGCTGACCCGTATGCGTGGCAAGCTGCCGATCATCGGCATCTGCCTCGGTCATCAGGCCATTGTTGAAGCCTACGGCGGCTATGTCGGCCAGGCGGGCGAGATCCTCCATGGCAAAGCATCCAGCATTGAGCACGACGGCCAGGCTATGTTTGCCGGTCTGGCTAACCCACTGCCGGTGGCGCGTTACCACTCGCTGGTTGGCAGCAATATTCCCGCCGGGCTGACGATTAACGCCAATTTCAACGGTATGGTGATGGCGGTGCGTCACGATGCGGACCGGGTGTGCGGCTTCCAGTTCCATCCGGAATCGATCCTTACCACTCAGGGCGCACGGCTGCTGGAGCAGACCCTGGCCTGGGCGCTGCAGAAGCTGGAGCACACTAACACCCTCCAGCCGATCCTTGAGAAGCTGTACCAGGCGGAAACCCTGAGCCAGCAGGAGAGCCACCAGCTGTTCTCCGCCGTCGTGCGCGGTGAAGTGAAACCTGAGCAACTGGCCGCCGCGCTGGTCAGTATGAAAGTGCGCGGCGAGCAACCGCAGGAAATTGCCGGCGCCGCCACCGCGCTGCTGGAAAACGCCGCGCCGTTCCCGCGCCCGGACTACCTGTTTGCTGACATCGTCGGCACCGGTGGCGACGGCAGCAACAGCATCAATATCTCCACCGCCAGCGCCTTTGTCGCTGCGGCCTGTGGATTGAAAGTGGCGAAACACGGTAACCGCAGCGTCTCCAGTAAATCAGGCTCTTCTGACCTGCTGGCGGCCTTCGGCATCAATCTCGATATGAACGCCGATAAGTCCCGCGCGGCGCTCGATGAGCTGGGGGTTTGTTTCCTGTTCGCGCCGAAATACCACACCGGTTTCCGCCACGCGATGCCAGTCCGTCAGCAGCTGAAGACCCGCACCCTGTTTAACGTGCTGGGGCCGCTAATCAACCCGGCGCATCCGCCGCTGGCGCTGATTGGCGTCTACAGCCCGGAACTGGTGTTGCCGATCGCCGAGACCCTGCGCGTGCTGGGCTATCAGCGCGCGGCGGTGGTGCACAGCGGTGGGATGGATGAAGTCTCGCTGCATGCGCCCACGGTGGTCGCCGAACTGCATAACGGGGAAATCAAAAGCTATCAGCTGACCGCTGACGACTTCGGCCTGACGCCTTACCATCAGGCGCAGCTGGCGGGCGGCACGCCGGAAGAAAATCGTGACATTCTGACGCGCTTGCTACAAGGTAAAGGTGAAGCCGCTCACGAAGCCGCCGTCGCCGCCAACGTCGCCATGTTGATGCGTTTACACGGGCATGAAGATCTGAAAGCTAACGCTCAGCAGGTACTGGATGTGCTGCACAGCGGCGCGGCCTATGACAGAGTGACCGCCTTAGCGGCAAGAGGGTAAAGAATGCAGACCGTTTTAGCAAAAATCGTTGCCGACAAAGCGATTTGGGTAGAAGCCCGCAAACAACAACAACCATTAGCCAGTTTTCAGAATGAGGTCGTTCCGACGCAGCGCAATTTCTATGACGCGCTGGCCGGCACCCGCACCGCGTTTATTCTCGAGTGCAAAAAGGCCTCGCCGTCGAAGGGGTTGATTCGCGAAGATTTCGATCCGGCGGCGATCGCCAGCATCTACAAACACTACGCCTCGGCGATCTCAGTGCTGTGTGATGAGAAATATTTCCAGGGCAGTTTCGATTTTCTGCCGATCGTCAGCAAGGTCGCGCCGCAGCCGATCCTGTGTAAGGACTTCACCATCGACCCTTACCAGATCTACCTGGCGCGCTACTATCAGGCCGATGCCTGCCTGCTGATGCTCTCGGTGCTCGACGATGAGCAGTACCGCCAGCTCTCCGCGGTGGCGCACAGCCTGAATATGGGCGTGCTGACCGAAGTCAGCAATGAAGAGGAGCTGGAGCGCGCCATCGCCCTGAAGGCGAAGGTGGTGGGCATTAACAACCGCGACCTGCGCGATATGTCGATTGACCTTAACCGCACCCGTCAGCTGGCGGCGCGTCTCGGCCCGGATGTCACGGTGATCAGCGAATCCGGCATCCATACCTATGCTGAAGTGCGCGAGCTGAGCCACTTCGCCAACGGCTTCCTGATCGGCTCCGCCCTGATGGAGCAGGCGGATCTGGAAGCGGCGGTTAAACGCGTGCTGCTCGGCGAGAATAAAGTGTGCGGCCTGACGCGCCCGCAGGATGCCCAGGTGGCCTGGGAGTCCGGCGCCATCTACGGTGGCCTGATTTTCGTCCCGACTTCGCCGCGGGCGGTGAATGACGCCCAGGCCAAAGCGGTGATCGCCGCAGCGCCGCTGCAGTACGTCGGCGTGTTTCGCAATGCGCCGCTGGACGAGGTGGTCGCCCGCGCGCAGGCTCTGGGGCTGGCCGCCGTGCAGCTGCACGGTGATGAGGACCAGGCCTATATCGACGCGCTGCGCGAAGCCCTCGCGGACAACGTCCGTATCTGGAAAGCGCTGAGCGTTGGTGAAACCCTCCCGGCCCGTACGCTCCGCCATGTCGACAAGTACCTGTTCGACAACGGCCAGGGCGGCAGCGGCCAGCGCTTTGACTGGAGCCTGCTGCAGGGCCAGGATCTGCGCAACGTCATGCTGGCGGGTGGCCTGGGTGCCGATAACTGTGTGGAAGCGGCCAAAAGCGGCTGTGCCGGACTCGATTTCAATTCAGGCGTAGAGTCGCAACCCGGGATGAAAGACGCCAGCAAACTGGCCTCCGTATTCCAGACGCTGCGCGCATATTAAGGAGCAATAATGAGCACTTTACTGAACCCCTACTTCGGCGAATTCGGCGGCATGTATGTGCCGCAGATCCTGATGCCCGCCCTGCGCCAGCTGGAAGAAGCCTTTGTCAGCGCGCAGAAGGACCCGGCCTTTCAGGCGGAATTCACTGACCTGCTGAAAAACTACGCCGGACGTCCGACGGCCCTGACCAAATGCCGGAATCTGACCGAAGGTACTCGCACCACCCTGTACCTGAAACGCGAAGATCTGCTGCACGGCGGCGCGCACAAAACCAACCAGGTGCTGGGCCAGGCCCTGCTGGCCAAACGGATGGGCAAAACCGAAATTATCGCCGAGACCGGCGCCGGTCAGCACGGGGTCGCCTCAGCGCTGGCCAGCGCCCTGCTCGGCCTGAAATGCCGTATCTACATGGGCGCCAAGGACGTCGAGCGCCAGTCGCCGAACGTCTTCCGTATGCGCCTGATGGGCGCCGAGGTGATCCCGGTGCACAGCGGCTCCGCCACGCTGAAAGATGCCTGTAATGAGGCGCTGCGCGACTGGTCTGGTAGCTACGAGAAGGCGCACTATATGCTGGGCACCGCCGCCGGTCCGCATCCGTTCCCGACCATTGTACGTGAATTCCAGCGCATGATTGGCGAAGAGACCAAAGCGCAGATCCTCGAAAAAGAGGGACGTCTGCCGGACGCGGTGATCGCCTGCGTTGGTGGTGGGTCAAACGCCATCGGCATGTTTGCCGACTTTATTGATGAAACCAACGTCGGCCTGATCGGCGTGGAACCGGCCGGGCACGGTATCGAAAGCGGCGAGCACGGCGCGCCGCTGAAGCATGGCCGCGTGGGGATCTACTTCGGTATGAAGTCGCCGATGATGCAAACCGCCGACGGCCAGATCGAAGAGTCTTACTCCATTTCCGCCGGGCTGGACTTCCCGTCCGTTGGGCCGCAGCACGCGTTTCTGAACAGCACCGGTCGCGCTGACTATGTGTCGATCACCGACAACGAAGCGCTGGACGCGTTTAAAGCGCTCTCCCGCCACGAAGGGATTATCCCGGCGCTGGAGTCCTCTCACGCTCTGGCCCACGCGCTGAAGATGATGCGCGAGAACCCGGAAAAAGAGCAGCTGCTGGTGGTTAACCTCTCCGGTCGCGGCGACAAAGACATTTTCACCGTACATGACATCCTGAAAGCGCGAGGGGAAATCTGATGGAACGCTATGAGACGCTGTTTGCCCAACTGAAAAATCGCCAGGAAGGCGCCTTCGTTCCCTTTGTCACCCTCGGCGATCCGGGACCGGAGCAGTCGCTCAAAATTATCGATGCGCTGATCGAAGGCGGCGCCGATGCCCTTGAGCTGGGGATCCCTTTCTCCGACCCGCTGGCGGACGGCCCGACCATCCAGGGCGCGGCCCTGCGCGCCTTCGCCGCCGGAGTGACCCCGGCGCAGTGCTTTGAGATGCTGGCGGCGATCCGCCAGAAGCATCCGACCATCCCAATCGGCCTGCTGATGTACGCCAACCTCGTCTTCAGCCCGGGCATCGATGCGTTCTATGCCCAGTGCGCCCGCGTCGGCGTCGACTCGGTGCTGGTGGCCGACGTGCCGGTGGAAGAGTCCGCCCCGTTCCGCCAGGCGGCGATGCGCCATAACATCGCGCCGATTTTCATCTGCCCGCCCAATGCGGATGACGATTTACTGCGCCAGATTGCTTCTTATGGCCGCGGCTACACCTATCTGCTGTCGCGCGCCGGAGTGACGGGTGCGGAAAATCGCGCCGCACTGCCGCTGCACCACCTGGTGGAGAAGCTGGCGGAATATCACGCCGCGCCGCCGCTGCAGGGCTTTGGTATCTCCGCGCCGGAGCAGGTGAGCGCCGCCATTGACGCCGGGGCCGCCGGGGCTATCTCCGGTTCCGCCATCGTCAAAATCATCGAACGCCACCTCGATGAGCCGCAGACCATGCTCGACGAACTGAAAGCCTTCGTCCAGAGCCTGAAGGCGGCGACCAAAACCGCCTGACCGTTAGCCGCCTGGTATTGCGCCAGGCGGCGATTTCCTCGCGTTACCTTCCCCTCCATGTCATCTTGCACGCCAACACATCAGACGGAACGATGATCGACACCTTGGCGCCAGGCGATGCGCTTTAACGTGGAAATGGATGGCGGGCGGATGCCGAAGATTTGAACTATGTTGAAAGGGAAAAATATCGCTCTCCCTGGCACAGGAGAGCGATACAGTCAGGCAATCAATATTGCCCGAATATCATTGACGTTGGTTAACGTCGGGCCGGTGATCAGCAAATCATTAAGCGCGTGAAAATAGCAGTAACTATCATGGCCATCCAGATATTGCACTGCATTAAGACCGCTCAGCTTGCCGCGCGCAAGCGTATCCGGGAAGACGATCGCACCTGCGGCATCTTCTGTGCCATCAATACCATCGCTATCTCCCGCCATGGCCCAGATACCGTGTTCCCCCTGGAGCGCACAGGCCAGACTGAGTAAAAACTCGGTATTGCGGCCCCCTTTTCCAGGCGGAGTGTTGTTTACTGTCACCGTGGTTTCGCCACCTGACAACAGTACAGCAGGCCCTGAAATCGGGTGACCATACTGCTTCGCCGATTTCGCCATACCGGCCATGACCACCGCCACTTCCCTGCTTTCACCTTCTATCGCATCCCCCAAAATAAGGGGGGTGACCCCATGTTGTCGTGCGGCCAGCCCCGCCGCCGCTAACGCCATCGCCGGCGTGGCGATAAGCCTGACCTCGCCTGTCGCGGCGTTTTCCACCGGGCCGGCCGGCTGGTTTAGCCGTTCGCTAACGGGCTTCGGGATCGCAATGCCATACCGCTGCAGTACCCGGAGCGCATCACGTGGTGCGCTGTTATCGGCAACGGTGGGGCCAGACGCTACGTCCGTCGGATCATCGCCAGGCACATCGCTGATAATCAGTGATACGATGCGCGCTGGTTGCGCCATGGTCGCCAGCTTTCCGCCTTTCACCGCTGAGAGATGACGACGTACCAGATTCATCTCTTTGATGCTGGCCCCGCTATGGAGCAGGGCCCGGGTGATGGTCTGCTTATCTGCCAGCGTTAACCCCGGGGCGGGCAGCGCCATCAGCGCCGATCCTCCCCCTGAAATCAATGCCAGCACCAGATCATCGGCAGTTAAACCGCGCAGCGTCTCCACAATCAGCATTGCGGCAACCTCGCTCATGGCATCTGATACGGGATGAGCCGCCTCAATAATGCGGATGCGGCCCGCAGGAACCGCGTAACCGTAACGCGTCACCACCACGCCCGACACCGCCACATCCGGCCAGGCCGCATCCACGGCAGCCGCCATTGCCGCGGACGCTTTACCCGCACCGATCACCACACAACGGCCGCGAGGTTTTTCCGGCAGGTTAGCCAGGGTCACCGGCCCGGCGCGGGCACTGTTGACCGCATGTTGAAAGATATCCTGCAGGATCTCTGCAGCCTGTTCGTTATTCATGGTTATGCGGTCTCGGCAATGTCAGCTTTAGCGTCAATGTAGTGCACCACGGCGCGTGTCACCTCCGCGGTATTGGCTGAGCCACCGACATCTGGCGTCAGAATGCCTTTTTCACACACATACTCAATGCTTTCCATAATCAGCGCAGCGGCATGGCGTTCGCCCAGATGTTCAAGCATCTGTACCGCGGTCCAGAAAGTGGCAATGGGGTTCGCAATCCCTTTGCCGGTGATATCGAATGCGGAACCATGGATCGGTTCGAACATGGAAGGGAAGCGGCGTTCAGGATCAATATTCGCGGTCGGCGCTACGCCCAGACTACCCGCCAGCGCGCCAGCCAGATCGGAAAGGATATCGGCGTGCAGATTGGTGGCAACGATGGTATCCAGGGTCTGGGGATGCAACGTCATACGGTGCGTCATGGCATCGACCAACATTTTGTCCCACTGCACATCCGGGAATTCCTGCGCCACTTCAGCGGCAATCTCATCCCACATCACCATACCATGGCGCTGGGCGTTGGATTTGGTCACCACGGTCAGCAGCTTACGTGGACGGGACTGCGCCAGTCTGAAGGCATAGCGCATAATGCGTGTCACCCCAACACGGGTAAAGATTGCCACTTCGGTACCGACTTCTTCAGGTAAACCACGGTGCGTACGGCCGCCGTTACCAGAATATTCACCTTCGGAGTTTTCGCGCACGATGACCCAGTCAAGATCGCCAGGCCCGCGGTTGCGCAGCGGTGAGGTGACGCCCGGCAGAATTTTGGTGGGTCGCACATTGGCGTACTGGTCAAAGCCCTGGCAAATAGGCAGCCGCAGGCCCCAGAGTGTGATGTGGTCAGGGACATCCGGTGCCCCCACCGCGCCGAAGTAAATGGCATCGAATGCTTTCAGCATGTTCAGTCCTTCTTCCGGCATCATCACGCCATGTTTTTTGTAATAGTCTGACCCCCAGTCAAAGGTCTCTATATCAAATTTCAGTTGCGGATCGTGGCGCGCCAGCGCGTGCAAGACTTCAATACCTGCCGAAATGACTTCCGGTCCGATACCGTCCGCAGGGATGGCAGCAATTTTGTAGTGACGCATCGTTACTTCTCCAGTTAATGAGTATGAGGATGTGGAAGCTCTGCCGTCGGCGATTTGTTCGCTCTGGCAGAAAGAATCACGACCACGAGGGCCGAGAGCGCCAGCAATCCGGCGACAAAATACAGGCCCCAGCTGTAGCTACCGGTTTGCTCGCGGATCACGCCAATCATCATCGGGCCGACGAAACCGCCGAGGTTGCCGATGGAGTTGATAGCGGCAATGCCAGCGGCCGCAGCCGGGCCGCTGAGGAACAGGGTTGGCATGCTCCACAGAGGGGGTTTTGATGCGCTAATCCCCACGGTGACCAGCGTTAAGGCAAGCATCACGGTAAACAATGTGCTGACGTTACCGGCGTATATCAGTCCGGCCGCCGCCAGCAGGCAGGCGCCAATGACGTGCCAGCTGCGCTCTTTGGTTCGATCGGAATGACGCGCCCAGAGGATCATGGCGATGACGCCGATCACCGCCGGAAAGGCGTTCAGGAAACCAATCTCCAGCGAGGAAGCACCGAAACTGCGAATGATTTGCGGGGACCAGATGCCAAGCGTATACAGCCCGGCTGAGGTACCGAAATAGACCAGCGCCAGCGCCAGGACGCGTATATCCGCCAGTCCCCGCCATGCGCTGGAATGGCTCTGTTTTGCCGCCCGCGCCCGCTCCTCGTCTTGCATGGCGTTTTCCAGCCAGGCACGCTCTTGATCAGTCAGCCATTTGGCCTTGGCCGGACGATCCGTCAGGAAGAACAGAACCACAACACCGAGCACCAGCGCCGGGAAAGCTTCCAGTACAAACATCCACTGCCAGCCGGCGTAGCCAAGGAAGCCATGCATCTCCAGCAGTGCGGCCGAAACCGGCGATCCCAGTGCTGTCGACAGGGGAGCTGCGGCCATAAAGATGGCAGTGACCTGCGCACGCCTGGCGGCAGGAAACCAGTAGCTGAGATAGAGAATGATACCCGGGAAGAAACCGGCTTCCGCCACGCCGAGCAGAAAACGCAGAATGTAGAAGCTCGTCGTGCCCTGCACAAAAGCCATGCAGCCAGAGACGAATCCCCAGGTAATCATGACGCGGGCGATCCAGATGCGGGCGCCCACTTTATGAAGAATTAAGTTTGACGGTACCTCAAACAGAAAATAACCCAGGAAGAAAATGCCAGCGCCCAGACCAAAAACGGTGGGTGAAAACCCCAGGTCCTGGTTCATGGTCAGGGCGGCAAAGCCAATATTGACGCGGTCAAGGAAGGCAATGAAGTACAGCAGCATGATGAAAGGAATAATGCGCAGGGTAACTTTGCGCATCACCTTCTTTTCGAGGTCGTTATTCATGACGGGATGCTCCATAGTGATGTAGGGTTGTTATCGTTTTGTAATAATC
This sequence comes from Klebsiella sp. HMSC16C06, assembly GCF_001808325.1. Lineage (NCBI taxonomy): Bacteria > Pseudomonadati > Pseudomonadota > Gammaproteobacteria > Enterobacterales > Enterobacteriaceae > Klebsiella > Klebsiella sp. HMSC16C06. The sequence goes on along the minus strand of NZ_KV793012.1, from coordinate 79,585 downwards.
CCAGTATGAAGTTTTGAACCGCTTTATCATCGGCACAGCTTTATATAAATAATTTGTATAATCAGGTTTTGGTGAAAAAATGGATATAAATCAGCTACGTTGCTTTGTGGTATTAGGTGATGAGCTTCACTTTGGCCGGGCTGCCCGTAAACTCGAAATGATGCCTGCGTCACTGAGTCGCTTCATCAAACTGCTGGAAGATGATTTGGGGATCAGGCTACTGAATCGATCGACCCGCAACGTGTCGCTAACACCTGAAGGCGCCGCCTTTTTAAATGAGGCCAAAACGGTCATTGCTGATTTCGATGCGCTACGGCAGCGATTCCGGAAAAATAGCCTGTTGCAGAAAAGAACGTTGCGGATCGGGGCTATCGACAGCGCAGCCAAAGGATTACTTCCTGAATTGCTTAATCTTTTCGTCAGGCGTTTTCCTGAAGCAGATATTCATCTTACAGAAGATAAATCTCACAAACTTATCCCCCGACTCATTTCAGGGTGGCTGGATGTGGTTTTTGTGCGCCCGCCGGAACACATTGATGCCATGCTGACAACGCGATTTATCGCCAATGAAACTTGCGTGCTCGCCGTGCCCACTAACCACCGGCTGGTCAGTTATGATGAAGTCAGTATCGATGACTTTCGGTACGAGCCTGTTATCTTGCCGGAAAGACGCACCCGGCGTCACAGCCATGACCTGACAATGAATATTTTCAAGGAAGGTGGCAGCATGCCTGTTATCGCGCAGTATGCTGAAGAGAAGCAGACTATCCTGAGTTTTGTTGCCGCAGGACTCGGCATTGCTCTGGTGCCTGCGTCCTATAAAGACATGAATGCGGACGGCGTGAAATACCTTGCGCTCACGCCCAAAAAACATATCGAAGGCCTTCCCCTCAGCGCGATGTGGCATCAGGGAAATAACAATATCTATGTACGATCCCTGCTGGAGATACTTTCCGACAACATCGACGAGCTGACCCGTGATTTGTGACGAACAAGATGATTGTTGCGCCAGGGCGGCAGCACGCGAGAATTTAGCTCGGTTGCTGCAAACTGTCGGCGTATTTGCGCGTTAAGCGAAACAGCGCCTGCACTTCATCTTCCGGCCACTGCGCCAGCACCTGATTCATTAACCGCCGCCGCGCTACCGCAATACTGTCGATCATCTGTTGTCCGCTGGCGCTAAGCGTCACTTCACTGATCCGTCGGTCATGACGGTTAGGTTGCTTACAGGCGAGTCCCTGGGCTTCCAGTTTTTTCACCTGGCGGCTGACGGTGGTGTAATCGCGCCCTAAATGATCCGCCAGCTCAACCACCCCTACCGGGCCATGGCGCCCTACCGCCACCAGCAGCGGAAACAGCATCTGTTCCAGCTGGACGCCGGCCGCCTGGAGGATCTGCTCGTCGCGCAGCGGCTGGTTCATCACGCTGATGATATCCAGTAGCGCGCCGTGAAAGTCGGTAATGTCGTAGTCATTATGTGCATCTTGCATATATTAATTTTCCGCGTATAGTGCTGCAAAACAATATGTGTATTTTACACATAATTCCCGACAGGAGATAATTTATGAAAGCAGCCGTGGTTTTTGACCTCGCAGAAGGCCCGGTTTGGGCCGATTTTATCGACCCGCAGCCCGCGCCCGGCCAGACGCTCATTGACGTCCGCGCCGCCGCGCTGAGCCATGTGGTTAAGGCCCGCGCATCCGGACGCCATTACAGCTTCGACGGCAATCTGCCCTTTGTGCCCGGTATCGATGGCGTCGGCACCACACCTCAGGGCCAGCGCGTCTATTTCGCCTTCCCCACCGCCCCCTTCGGCAGTATGGCGCAGCAGGCGCCGGTTGCCCTGCAGAGTTGCCTGCCGGTGCCGGATGCGCTCGATGATGTTAGCGCCGCGGCGATGGCCAATCCCGGCATGTCCGCGTGGGCGTCTCTGGTGACTCGCGCCCAGATCCAGGCCGGTGAAACGGTGCTGATTAACGGCGCCACCGGCAGCGCCGGTCAGCTGGCGGTGCAGATTGCCCGCTATCTGGGAGCGAAAAGAATCATTGCAACCGGACGGAATGCGCAGACGCTGGCGGCGCTGGACGCCGATGAGTGTATTCAGTTAACCGCTGATGATAAAACCTTGAGCGGGCAATTTTCAGCGACCAGCGCTGCGCAGATTGACGTGGTCATCGATTACCTGTGGGGACACAGCGCGGAAGTGTTATTGCCGGCCCTGGCGAAATATACCCCAGCCGGCAGACCGGTGCGCTATGTGCAGGTGGGGTCCCTGGCTGGCGCCGATATCGCGTTAAATGGCGCAGTTCTGCGTTCCGCACCGCTCGTGCTGATGGGCAGCGGTATCGGTAGCCTGTCGATGCCGCAGCTGCTGGCGGCGACGGGTGAAATGCTGCAGGCGGCGGTGCCGGGTAAATTCACCATCGCCACCACCCCGCGGCCGCTGCAGGAGATCGCGGCGGCCTGGCCGCGGGACGACAGTCAGAAGCGTACGGTTTTCACCCTCGGATAAAAAATCGCTTCCGCACAAAAGATGGGGTTGATATCTTAAATGAGAAATATTATCTTTCTCATTACTGAATAGTTGAGTAAATAACTCAGGTATTCAGTACGACATTGCTCACATTGCTTCCAGTATTTTTGCCCGCACTTGTGCGGGCTTTTTTTTACTGGCGACACACCTCACGCACCTGTTGCCGCAGCCAGCAGTGGCCCGGCGCTTGCTCCAGACGACATACGGCGCGGCATTGTTCTCCGTCACGCGGCGGGAGAACGCTCGCTGGTCGTCCCCCCAATAACGCGGTCGCGGAACAGTGCCTGCAGAGGGATCGGTGGGCCGCTATTTTTCATTACACCAATTTCCAGAACGGCGTTCTCCTCGCGCAGAAGGAGGGCATCTTTTATGCCAAAAACCACGAAGCGCCGGGTTAGCCCTGGCGCCTGTCACCTCGCGGAGCGGCCTGTCACCGGCCTCTTCCAGCCGCTCTTTTGCTTCATCCCCGCCCTTTTCGTTCAAAATTTATGAACTATGTAAATCGCGATGAAGAAATATGTTTAAACGTCAACATTTCTATGTAAATATTAAGGCGAATGATAACTATTCTTTTTATCATTTATAGAATCACACCGGGTCAGCGCAAGCCAGACGACGAAAAACGTCGCTTTTGCGCGGTGTGGTATGTGCTCATAACAAAAAATAAGCCTGCATTTATCATGGAAAAAAACGCTTCTCTGCCGTTTGGCAGTTTCAACTCATTGGCATTGTTTACGGGTCTGTGTCTGGGGGCCTCACCGGCAACGGGCATCGCAGCGGAAAAATCAGTCAAAAATAGTGAAGAGACGCTGGTGGTGGAAGCCACTCCGCCCTCACTCTACTCTCCCGGCGCCTCCGCCGATCCCAAGTTCAATAAACCGCTGGTCGATACCACCCGCACCATCACCGTGATCCCGGAACAGGTGATTAAAGATCAGGGCGTCACCAACCTGACTGACGCCCTCAAAAACGTCCCCGGCGTCGGGGCGTTTTATGCCGGAGAGAATGGCAGTTCAACCACCGGGGATGCCATCTACATGCGCGGCGTGGATACCTCTAACAGCATCTATGTGGACGGCATCCGCGACATCGGCAGCGTGACGCGCGATACCTTCAACACCCAGCAGGTGGAAGTCATCAAAGGACCCGCCGGCACGGACTATGGCCGCAGCGCGCCCTCAGGATCGATCAATATGATCAGCAAGCAGCCGCGCCTTGACTCCGGGATCGACGGTTCGGCCAGCATCGGCAGCGCCTGGTCGCGTCGGGGAACGCTCGACCTGAACCAGGCGTTTAGCGACAGCGCCGCGTTCCGTCTGAACCTGATGGGGGAAAAAACCCATGACGCCGGTCGGGATAGCATTGAAAACGAACGCTATGGCATCGCGCCGTCGCTGGCCTTCGGCCTCGATACCCCAACTCGTCTGTATCTGAACTATCTGCACGTCCGGCAGAACAACACCCCGGATGGCGGGATCCCCACCGTCGGCCTGCCGGGCTATTCGGCGCCTTCGCCGAAGTATGCCGCGCTCAACTCCGCCGGTAAGGTCGATACCAGCAATTTCTATGGCACCGACTCCGATTATGATAAATCCACCACCGACAGCGGCACTCTGCGCTTCGAGCACGATCTGACGGACAATACCCCCGTGCGCAATCCCACCCGCTGGTCGCGGGTGAAACAGGAGTATCTTTTGACCGCGGTGATGGGCGGCGCGAGCAATATCACCGCCCCCGATATCAATGACGTCAACACCTGGAGCTGGTCGCGTCTGGTTAATACCAAAGATGTCAGCAACCGCATTCTGACCAACCAGACCAATATCACCTCGACCTTCAATACCGGCTCGATAGGCCATGACGTCAGCGCCGGCGTGGAGTTTACCCGGGAAAACCAGACCAACTATGGCGTGAACGCCATGACCGCGCCGGCGGTGAATCTCTACCATCCGGTGAGCAACCTGTCGATTGGCGGGCTGGACAGAAACGGGGCGAATGCCAACGGCCAGACTGATACCTTCGGGATTTATGCCTTCGATACGCTGACGCTGACCGAACGGATTGAGGTCAACGGCGGGCTACGTCTCGACAATTATCATACTAAATATGACAGCGCCACCGCCTGCGGCGGCAGCGGACGCGGGGCTATCGCCTGCCCGCCCGGCCAGTCGACGGGCAGCCCGGTCACCACCGTGGATACCGCCAAATCCGGCAATCTGGTTAACTGGAAAGCCGGGGCACTGTACCGCTTAACCGAGCAGGGCAATGTCTACGTCAACTACGCCATCTCACAGCAGCCGCCGGGGGGCAGCAGTTTCGCCCTGGCCGCCAGCGGTAGCGGCAACAGCGCCAACCGAACCGACTTTAAGCCACAGAAGGCGAAATCCAGCGAGCTGGGCACCAAGTGGCAAATCTTCGACAACCGTCTGCTGCTCAGCGCGGCGTTATTCCGTACCGATATTGAAAACGAAGTGGCCGCCAACGATGACGGAACCTGGTCGCAGTACGGCAAAAAGCGCGTGGAGGGGTATGAACTCTCCGCAACCGGAAACCTGACCCCGGACTGGACGATCATCGCCGGCTACACGCAGCAGCATGCGACAGTGACGGAGGGACAGAACGTAGCGCAGGATGGATCTTCCGCCCTGGCCTACACCCCGAAACATGCCTTTACGCTGTGGACGCAGTATCAGGCCACCAGCGATCTGTCCGTCGGCGGCGGTGTGCGCTATGTCGGAAGCCTGCGCCGGGGCAGCGATGGCGCGGTCGGTACCCCGGATCACACCGAGGGCTACTGGGTCGCCGACGCCAAACTGGGCTATCGGGTCAACAGCAACCTCGATCTGCAGCTCAATATGTACAACCTGTTTGATACCGATTACGTGGCCTCCATCAACAAGAGCGGCTATCGCTATCATCCGGGCGAACCCCGTACCTTTATGCTGACGGCGAACGTCCACTTCTGAGTCTGTGCGTGGGGCCGTTGCGCCCCACCTTTTAGAGAGAACACCGCGATGATGTATCACATTCCTGACGTGCTATCGGCAGACCAGGTGGCGGAATTTACCCGGCAGCTGGCGCAGGCCGAGTGGGTCGACGGACGGGTTACGGTGGGCAGCCAGGGGGCGGCCGTCAAACAGAACCAGCAGATCGATACCCGTACGCCGCTGTATGCCCGCCTGCAAGCCGCCGTGCTCGACGCGCTGCGCGGCCACCCGCAGTTTTTTTCCGCCGCGCTGCCGCGGACGATTTCCGCACCGTTGTTTAACCGCTATGGGCCAGGGGAGACCTACGGTTTTCATGTCGATGGCGCCGTTCGCCAGAACGGCGAGGCGGGCTGGATGCGCACTGACCTGTCAGCGACGCTGTTTCTTTGCGAGCCGGAGAGCTATGAGGGCGGTGAACTGGTGATTGAAGACACCTATGGCCAGCACCGGGTGAAGCTCCCGGCCGGGCATCTGGTGCTCTATCCCGCCAGCAGCCTGCACTGCGTCACCCCGGTTACCCGCGGCGTACGTCAGGCCTCTTTCCTGTGGATCCAGTCGATGGTCCGCGACGATAAGCAGCGCGCGATGCTTTACGACCTGGACCGCACCATCCAGTCTCTGAAGGCCCGCTTTGGCGACGGAGAAGAGGTCCTCTCCCTGCTCAACATGTATCACAACCTACTGCGCCAGTGGACGGAAGTGTGATCCGCTATCGATGGCGAAGGCTTGCGGCAGACAGGTGTGACGTGACAATGAACTGGCCATCCGTTGGCCAGTTTTCAGCAGGATTTAAAATCGATAACCCGCGGAGAACATAAACACCCACGGATCCAGACGGGTGCTGACTTTCTGGTCCACGCCGCCGGCTTTGAATTTCACATCGGTATCGATATCCATGTACCACACCGACATATTCAGCAGCCAGTCACGGTTAATCAGATAATCGAGGCCGACCTGCCCCGCCGCGCCCCAGGAGTCCTTCAGGCTCAGATCGGAAAGCCCGGCCGCCTTGCCGGTATCGTTAAAGTCTTCATTAAAGAAGGTGGTGTAGTTAATACCCGCCCCCACGTACGGGCGCACCTTGCTTTGCGCATCGCCAAAGTACCACTGCGCCATCAGGGTGGGTGGCAACTGATGGACGGTGGCGATAGTCCCGGTTGGCCCGGTGCCGACCTTATGGCGGAACGGCGTTGCCGCCAGCAGCTCCACGCCAATGTTATCGGTGGCCATATAGGTAAAGGTTAAACCCAGTTGGGTGTTGTTACTGACATTGAAACTGCCAAGGCTGCCTAACACATTGTCAGAGCCCTCCGTCGGTCGGACGGTGGCGGTCCCGGCACGAATGAAAAATTCACCCGCTTCATGCGCCCAGACGCTGCCGGTGGAAAGCGTGCTAAGAATTAATGCCGCCGCTGCTAACTTCTTCATATCCACTTCCTCATTATGGTTTTTCAGCGCGGCCAAATATACCTATAACGAGTTACGTTTGATCTGTTTTAGATCACACTAAAACCTTAGATTTAACATTTATTGATCCAGATTAATTTTTGCTACCGATCGAAACACCCTGAATCCTTCTCACATCAATTTTCACTTTTCGCGAAATAAATATTTCTCCCCCTCTTGCCGCCGCAAAAGCGGCTGGATAAGTTAACTGCCGACAATCTGTGTTGATGCGTTTTTTTCAGGTGTAATTATGAGTGAAATCAACCCGTGCATGACGTGCGGTGCCTGTTGTGCGTATTTTCGTGTCTCTTTCTACTGGGCGGAAGCCGACGACGCGGGTGGCCTGGTGCCTTCCGCGCTGACCGAGCCGCTGACCCCTTTCCTGCGCTGCATGAGCGGCACCAACCAGCGCCAGAGCCGCTGCGCGGCGCTGTCAGGCGACATCGGTGACGCCGTCCACTGCACTATTTATGAAAACCGTCCCTCGCCGTGCCGCGAATTCGCCATGTCCGGTGAGAATGGTGAGGAAAATGACGCCTGCAACCGGGCGCGGGCGCGCTATGGCCTACCGCCATTGCGGCCTCTTTACAAAGATATACCTGCCCTGAATGGTGCAGAGAGTGCTACGAGGGAACGATTTGCGGTACAATCGCCGGCTAGTTAACACCTGCGACACTCAAGGAGAATGCATGTCTATCACGGCGAAGTCCGTCTACCGTGACACCGGGAATTTTTTTCGTAATCAGTTCATTACCATTTTGCTGATTGCGCTGTTGTGCGCGTTTATTACGGTAGTACTTGGCCATGCCTTTTCACCCAGTGACGAGCAGCTGTCGATACTCAGCGAAGGCGATAACCTCGCCGGTAGCGCCGGGCTGTTTGAGCTGGTGCAGAACATGACGCCGGAGCAGCAGCAGGTTCTGCTGCGCGCCTCGGCGGCATCAACCTTCTCGGGTCTGGTGGGCAATGCGATCCTCGCCGGCGGCGTTCTGCTGCTGATCCAGCTGGTCTCCGCCGGTCATCGCGTTAGCGCCCTGCGTGCCATCGGCGCCTCAGCCCCGGTGCTGCCGAAGCTGCTGCTGTTGATCCTCTTCACTACCTTCCTGGTGCAGATGGGGATGATGCTGGTCCTGGTGCCCGGCGTGCTGCTGGCCATCGTGCTGGCCTTTGCGCCGATCATGCTGGTGCAGGACAAAATAGGTATCCTCAGCGCCATGCGCAGCAGCATGCGTCTGGCGTGGGCCAATCTGCGACTGGTGGCGCCGGCTATCATTGGCTGGCTGGTGGCAAAAACCCTGCTGTTACTGTTCGCTTCCAGCTTTGCTGTCCTGACGCCAAACGTCGGCGCGGTGGTCATCAATACCATCAGCAACATGATATCCGCCCTGTTGCTGATCTATTTATTCCGCGTGTATATGCTTATCCGCAACTAATCTTAACCAGGATCGGGGTCTTCCCCGGTCCGTCCTGAAAGACGGGATCGATGTATGAAGCAGTTTCTGGATTTTTTACCGCTGGTGGTCTTCTTTGCCTTCTATAAGCTTTACGATATCTACGCCGCCACCACCGCGCTGATCGTCGCGACCGCTATCGTGCTGATCTACAGCTGGGTACGCTACCGTAAAGTCGAAAAAATGGCGCTGATCACCTTTGTGCTGGTGGCCGTCTTTGGCGGGTTAACCCTCTTCTTCCACAATGATGAGTTTATTAAATGGAAGGTGACGGTGATTTATGCCCTGTTCGCCGGCGCGCTGCTGTTCAGCCAGTGGGTGATGAAAAAGCCGTTGATCCAGCGCATGCTGGGCAAAGAACTGGCCCTGCCTCAGCAGGTCTGGTCGCGGCTTAACCTGGCCTGGGCGGTGTTCTTTATCCTTTGCGGGCTGGCCAATATCTATATCGCCTTCTGGCTGCCGCAGAATATCTGGGTGAACTTCAAGGTCTTTGGCTTAACCGCCCTCACGCTGGTCTTTACCCTGCTGAGCGGGATCTACATCTACCGCCATATGCCGCAGGACGACCACCACTAACTCCTCCGCCGGCGCGCCATCGCGCGCCGCGCGCGCCCCCTATAATCTCACTGCGCTGGCAAACATTCCCTGCAACCACACAACCTCAGCGCATACGCTGACAGCTTCCTGGCCACACTGTGCAGGCTCTCTTCACGATTTCTCTCAACTGCATAAAAAGTTGCGGTAATTGTGAGGATTTTATGGAGATTCATCTCGTTACATTGTAATGATAATGGTTATCATTAATATTCTCGATCTCATTTTGCATTGCTTTGAAAAGGATATTTACATGAGATCGCCGCAATATTCTGTCCCCACGACCCTGGCGCTGGTCATATCCAGTCTCCTCGCCCCTAACGCCTTTGCTGAAGAATCAGAACAAGATACCGAAACGATGATTGTGCGCAGTACGGCGGAAGAGGTGCTTAAGCAACAGCCCGGGGTGTCGATTATCACGGCAGATGATATTGCTAAGCAGCCGCCGGTCAACGATCTCTCAGACATCATCCGTAAAATGCCCGGGGTGAACTTGACCGGCAACAGCGCCAGCGGCAGTCGGGGCAACAACCGCCAGATTGATATCCGTGGCATGGGGCCGGAGAACACCCTGATCCTGATAGATGGGGTACCGGTCACGTCACGTAACGCGGTTCGCTATAGCTGGCGCGGTGAACGCGATACCCGGGGCGACAGCAACTGGGTACCTGCAGAGATGGTCGAACGGATTGAAGTTCTCCGCGGTCCGGCAGCCGCGCGCTATGGTTCCGGCGCGGCGGGCGGAGTGGTCAATATCATTACCAAACGCCCGACCAACAACTGGCACGGTTCGCTGTCTTTCTTTACCAACCAGCCGGAAAACAACAAGGAAGGCACGACCAATCGCGCTAACTTCAATCTCAGCGGCCCACTGGCCGGCGAAGCGCTGACGATGCGCCTGTATGGCAATATCAATAAAACGGAACCCGACGCCTGGGATATTAACCATGCGCAAAACGGCTCTTACGCTGCGGGGCGCGAAGGGGTACGCAATAAAGATATTAACGCCTTGCTGTCATGGAAAATGACCCCGCAACAGATCCTCGATTTCAGCTATGCCTATAGTCGTCAGGGGAATATCTATGCTGGTGATACCCAGTACAGCAACGGCAATCTTAGCCCGAACGGGCTGGTGGACTCCCTGTACGGCCACGAAACTAATCGCCTCTATCGCCAGTCCTGGGGACTGACCTACAACGGTCTATGGGATTGGGGCCAGTCCAAAGCCGGTGTTTACTACGAGAAAACCAACAATACCCGCCTGCAGGAAGGCTCCACCGGCCGCGTCGAGGGCATGATCAACAGTGAGGATTATGCCACCAGCCGTCTGGAATCCTGGCGTACTACCTCGGAATTCAATGTGCCTTTCTTCTGGCTGGCGGACCAGACGCTGACGCTGGGAATGGAATGGAACCATGATCAGCTCGACGACCCGGCATCAATGCAGGCCACTAACAGCAACGGCGAGACTATCCCTGGGACCTCGGGCGACCCTACGCAACGTAGTACCAAAAACAGCGCCACCCTCACCGGTATCTATCTGGAAGATAATATCGAAGCCGTGCCTGGCACCAACCTGATCCCCGGCATCCGCTTCGATTATCATAATCAGTTTGGCAGCAACTGGAGCCCAAGCCTCAATCTGTCTCAGGCGCTGAGCGATATGTTCACGCTGAAGGCCGGTATCGCGCGCGTGTTTAAAGCGCCTAACCTCTATCAATCCAGTGAAGGCTATTTGCTCTCCACCCGCGGCAACGGTTGTCCGAACACTATCGCTGAAGGCAGCTGCTATCTGCTGGGCAACCCTGACCTCGATCCGGAGATCAGTATTAACAAAGAGATCGGTATCGAATTCAACCTTAATGGTTACGCTGCCGGGGTTACCTGGTTCCGCAACGATTACAAAAACAAAATCGTCTCCGGAACCGAGGTGCTGGGCTATACCTCCAGCGGCAATAATATTCTGCAGTGGCAGAACGGCGGCAAAGCCGTGGTCGAGGGGCTGGAAGGAAATCTGCTGATCCCGGTGCTGAGAGATGTCCTCAGCTGGCGGACCAATGCCACCTGGATGCTCAAATCTGAAAGTAAAGAGACTGGCAACCCGCTGTCGGTTATCCCGAAATATACCGTTAACACGATGCTCGACTGGCAGGTAAACGACGCCCTGTCTGCGAATGTGAACTGGACGCTTTATGGCCGTCAGAAGCCGCGTCAGTATGCGGAGATCCGCAACGAAACCGGGACCCTTGCCACCACCGAGGTTGGCGCCTATTCCATCGTGGGTATTGGTACTCAGTATCAGCTAAACCGGGATATTCGCCTGAATGCCGGAATAAGTAATCTATTTGATAAACAACTGTATCGCGAAAACGCCGGCGCCTCGACCTACAATGAGCCTGGCCGCGCGTATTATGCCGGCGTTACCCTCTCCTTCTGAAGTGCCGCGCCCGCCTCTGCGGGCGCTTTCCCCTATTCTCTCCGCCCCGTTTTCATAGTAGCATCCCGCTGATCGTCTTTGACCACAACAGAGTAGAGCATGACAACTACAGATCTTGCCCCGAAGGGCGAAATGGTTTTACGCACCCTGGCAATGCCGGCGGATACCAATGCCAACGGGGATATTTTTGGCGGCTGGCTGATGTCGCAGATGGATATCGGGGGCGCCATCATGGCCAAAGAGATCGCTCAGGGTCGCGTGGTGACCGTGCGCGTGGATGGGATGACCTTTTTACGCCCGGTCGCCGTCGGCGACGTGGTGTGCTGCTACGCCCGCTGCGTGAAGCGCGGCAACACCTCGGTGACGATTAACATCGAAGTGTGGGTGAAAAAAGTCTCTTCTGAACCGATTGGCCAGCGCTATAAGGCGACGGAAGCGCTGTTTATCTACGTTGCCGTCGATAATCAGGGTAAACCGCGGGCTCTGCCGGCAGAATAAGATGGTGCCCGGCTAACCGGGCACCTGGCTTACAGAAAGCCCAGCAGCGAGAAGAAGAAGTAGCCGATAATAATCACGATCACCGGCAGCACATACAGCGGGAAATATTGCACCAGGATGGTATGGCGCGGTACCACGATCCGCTCAGCGAGCTGCTCACGGGATAACCCTTCTGCGCCTTTGGCCTGCTCGAGGATCAGCTGATCCTCAATCCCCTCGCGAAGAAATTTCGCCTGCCTCGCCATCCGCGCGCCGGAGGCCTGCAGCGCCATGCCGACAAACACCAGAATGAAGATGATCCAGAAGCCGATGTTCAGGCTGTGGTGGAAATCCGGCAGCGGCGAGTTGTACCAGAAAAAGTTCAGGAACGGCGTGTTAAAGCGCATCATCTCAATCATGACATGCGCAAAATCCATCATTACCGCGTCAATGCCGGGTTTCTTTTCACTGTGCTCATACATAAATTTGAGCACAGAAATCAGCGTCGACAGCACGGCGGGAATAAAGATAACCCATCCCAAAATGCGTTTGATAACCGCTATGCGTCCAGCTTGTTGGTACGTCATGAGTTCCCCTTGTTAAAGACGCGTTGGTGATTCGCCTGCCGCCTGTTGCGTGGCGCAGGCGCTCCTCGCTTACCCGAATGTGTCGGGTATAAGTCTATCTTCCACGGCGAATTTCGCCCAATAACGCGCGGTATGATATACCATGAATGCCGATTCGTTTATCTGATTACGCAACAGGAGAAGGACATATGTCAGCGAAGCGCCGCATTGAGGCCGCGATTTTTGATATGGACGGGTTGCTGATTGACTCTGAGCCGCTCTGGGATCAGGCGGAGGTCGAGGTCATGGAAAGCCTGGGGGTGGATACCCGCCGCCGCGATGAACTGCCCGACCTGCTTGGTCTGCGAATCGACCTGGTGGTGGATCTGTGGTATGCCCAGCAGCCGTGGCACGGCGTCGATCGCGCAGAAGCCACCGCGCGCATTATCCGTCGCGCCATCGAGCTGGTGGAAGCCTCACGCCCGCTGCTACCGGGCGTACGCGAGGCGGTGGCCCTGTGTAAAGCGCAGGGCTTAAAGGTGGGGCTGGCCTCGGCCTCGCCGCTGGTGATGCTGGAGAAAGTGCTCAACATGTTCGAACTGCGCGACCAGTTTGATGCGCTCGCCTCCGCGGAACATCTGCCCTGGAGCAAACCGCACCCGCAGGTATACCTCAACTGCGCCGCTGCCCTGGGAGTCGACCCGCAGCGCTGCGTCGCGCTGGAGGATTCGGTCAACGGCATGATCGCCAGCAAAGCCGCGCGCATGCGCGCTATCGTGGTACCGGAAGCGGAGAACAGCCGCGACCCGCGCTTCGTGCTGGCGGACGTCAAGCTCCCGTCACTGCAGGCCCTGACTGCCGAAGCCCTGCTCGGGTAAGGACGCTGGCGGGTGACGCGATCGCTGTCACGCCGCCGGCAATGAAATCAAAACGTCGTTTCATTTTTATTGTAATTTTGTTTTCCTGCCTCTATGCTGGTCACAGGTGGCGTCATCGTACGCCTGAAGATCAGCTGACAGAGGTGAATATGGTACTGAACGCCTTCGACCTGACGGGTAAGGTCGCCATCGTGACCGGTTGCGATACCGGACTGGGACAGGGAATGACGCTGGGCCTGGCGCAGGCCGGGTGCGATATCGTCGGCATCAACCGTAAAATTCCCCATGACACGGCAGCACAGGTTCAGGCGCTGGGTCGCCGCTTTCATGCCATTCAGGCGGATCTCAGCCTTCAGGATGAGATGAGCGTGCTGGTCGACCAGGCGGTCGCGGCGATGGGTCGGGTCGATATTCTGGTCAATAACGCCGGGATTATCCGCCGCCATGATGCCCTGACCTTCACGGAAAGCGACTGGGACGCGGTGATCGATCTGAATCTCAAAGCGGTTTTCTTTCTCAGCCAGGCGGTCGCCAGGCAGTTCATTCGCCAGGGCGATGGCGGAAAAATCATTAACATCGCCTCGATGCTCTCGTTTCAGGGTGGGATCCGCGTCCCCTCCTACACCGCCTCGAAAAGCGGCGTGCTGGGTTTGACCCGTCTGCTGGCCAACGAATGGGCCGGCCAACGCATCAACGTCAACGCCATTGCGCCAGGATATATGGCCACCAATAACACCCAGGCGCTGCGCGAAGATGAAGAACGTAACCAGGCGATCCTCGAGCGCATTCCCGCCGGTCGCTGGGGAGAACCCAAAGACCTGCAGGGGCCGGTGGTGTTTCTCGCCTCGGCCGCCGCCGACTATATTAACGGCTATACCCTGGCCGTCGATGGCGGGTGGCTGGCACGCTGAGAATTTGTGACAAAGAGTTACACCGTCACCTCTTCCGTACACTGTATAAAAACCCTATACTGTATGAATCGACAGTTTAGGGTGTGTTATCATGACGGCGGAAGGCCATCTCTTCTTTTCAATCGCCTGCGCAGTATTTGCCAAAAACGCAGAGTTAACGCCGGTGCTGGCGCAGGGCGACTGGTGGCATATTGTGCCCTCTGCGGTATTGACCTGCCTGCTGCCGGATATCGATCACCCTAAGTCGTTTCTCGGCCAGCGGCTGAGCTGGATCTCAAAGCCCGTGGCGCGGGCCTTTGGCCACCGCGGCTTTACCCACAGCCTGCTGGCCGTCTTTGGCGCGCTGACGCTATTCTACCTCAAGGTGCCTGACAGCTGGATTGTCCCGGCGGACGCCCTCCAGGGGCTGGTGCTGGGCTATCTCAGCCACATCCTCGCCGATATGCTCACCCCCGCCGGGGTGCCGCTGCTGTGGCCCTGCCGCTGGCGCTTCCGGCTGCCGATCCTCGCGCCGCGCAAGGGTAACCAACTGGAGCGCGCTTTATGCATGGCGCTGTTCGTCTATGCCGTCTGGATGCCGCAGACGCTGGCGGACAACAGCGCAATACGCTGGTCTTCCGGAGTGATCAATTCCCTGCAAATCACCTTCAATCGCTTCATTAGTCATCAGAGTGGCCGATAAACCGCCGGAAAACACCATTTGGTTATAACCCATTCCATTTGAATATAAGTCCTTGATAACGCCTTCTGCTAACCTTGCCGTCATAAGAGCTGGTTATCCACCAGCCCAGGTTATAAAAATATCAGGAGAACGGGGATGAACTTTCCATTAATAGCGAACGTAGTCGTGTTCGCCGTATTACTGTTTGCGCTGGGGCAAACTCGCCATAAACAGTGGAGCCTGGCCAGGAAAGTGCTGGTTGGTCTGGCCATTGGTGTGGTCTTTGGTCTGGCGCTGCAGCTGATCTACGGGTCTGACAGCCAGGTGCTGAAGGATTCCATCCAGTGGTTCAATATCGTCGGTAATGGCTATGTCCAGCTGCTGCAAATGATTGTGATGCCGCTGGTCTTCGCCTCGATCCTGAGCGCGGTGGCCAGGCTGCATAATGCCTCTCAGCTGGGAAAAATCAGCTTCCTGAGCATCGGCACTCTGCTGTTCACCACGCTTATCGCCGCGCTGGTTGGCGTGCTGGTGACCAATATGTTCGGCCTCACCGCCGAGGGTCTGGTCCAGGGCAGCGCAGAAACCGCCCGTCTGAACGCCATCCAGAGCAACTATGTGGGGAAAGTGGCCGATCTTAGCGTACCGCAGCTGATCCTTTCCTTTGTGCCGAAGAACCCGTTTGCTGACCTGACCGGGGCTAACCCGACCTCCATCATCAGTATCGTCATTTTCTCGGCATTCCTCGGCGTGGCAGCGCTTAAGCTGCTGAAAGAGGATGTGGAAAAAGGCCAGCGCGTGCTGACGGCCATCGATACCCTGCAGGGTTGGGTGATGAAGCTGGTTCGTCTGGTGATGCAGTTGACCCCTTACGGCGTACTGGCCCTGATGACCAAAGTGGTTGCCGGGTCGAATCTGCAGGACATCATCAAACTTGGCGGCTTCGTGGTAGCTTCGTACATTGCGCTGGGCATTATGTTTGTCGTCCACGGCCTGCTGCTGGCGATTAACGGCATCAGCCCGCTGAAGTACTTCCGTAAAGTCTGGCCGGTGATCACCTTCGCCTTCACCAGCCGCTCCAGCGCCGCGTCGATTCCGCTGAACGTGGAAGCGCAGACCCGACGCCTGGGCGTACCGGAGTCAATTGCCAGCTTCTCCGCCTCCTTTGGCGCCACCATCGGTCAGAACGGCTGCGCCGGTATCTACCCGGCCATGCTGGCAGTCATGGTCGCGCCGACCGTGGGCATTAACCCGCTGGATCCGATGTGGATTGCCACCCTCGTGGGCATCGTCACCGTCAGCTCGGCGGGCGTCGCCGGGGTGGGCGGCGGGGCCACCTTCGCCGCGCTAATCGTTCTGCCGGCGATGGGCCTGCCGGTGACCCTGGTAGCGCTGCTGATCTCCGTCGAACCGCTGATCGACATGGGGCGTACCGCGCTGAACGTTAACGGCTCAATGACCGCCGGGACCCTGACCAGCCAGTGGCTGCGCCAGACCGACAAGTCGATTTTCGATAGCGAAGAAGAGGCCGAGCTGGCGCATCGCTAAACGGTAAGCACAAAAAAACCGCTGATTATCAGCGGTTTTTTTATTTCTGCAGCAGACTCAGGCTTCAATCTCACCTTCCTGACGCACCTGGTTAGCCCAGCGCTGGGCCGACTCCGGCACGCTGAACGCTGGCGAGCGGCGAAAATGCTCCCCCATCAGCAGAAAGGCGACATACTTCCCGCGCAAAATCCAGACATCGCGAAAATGGTCCATTTTCACGGCATGTTCCGGAGGCGCAGGCTCCACGCGCGGCACGTAGCTAATGACAGGGCGATTTTGTTGGCGCAATGGTTTCATAACAAATGGATTCACTAAACAGAGCGGGAAACAGAAACCTCTATCATAGCCGATTGTGGGCCCGTTCGTCGCCCCCCTGCCGCCGATGCGCATTTTAGGATAACTCCCTGCCCCTGCGCCGAGCGCAGGCAGCGTAATGTTCTATAGTTAGAAGGGTTTTGGTTTATCAACGACCACTTTTAGCAATGAAAGCAGGAGACGAGTAATGTCTGATAAGCACCCAAACCCTCACCACCAGCAGGCACCGGTCCACGACAGCGAGGAAGCGAAACCGGGGCTCGACTCGCTGGCGCCGGATGACCAGGAGTGGCGCCCCACGCCGAAACCCACCGCCCCAGGCGCCGAACCGACCGCCCCCGGCAGCCTGAAAGTGCCTGATACCCACAGCAGCAAACTTGACGCCCTGGAGCCGCAGCGTAAAGGCGGAGAAGACTATCCGCTGACCACCAACCAGGGCGTACGTATTGCCGACGATCAGAATTCGCTACGCGCCGGCGCCCGCGGCCCAACGCTGCTGGAAGATTTCATTCTGCGGGAGAAGATTACCCACTTTGACCATGAGCGAATTCCGGAGCGTATCGTTCATGCCCGCGGCTCTGCCGCCCACGGTTACTTCCAGCCCTACAAAAGCCTGACAGCGTTGACCAAAGCCGATTTTCTCTCGGCAGCCGATAAGATCACCCCGGTCTTTGTGCGCTTCTCCACCGTGCAGGGCGGCGCGGGGTCGGCGGACACCGTCCGCGATATTCGCGGCTTCGCTACCAAGTTTTACACTGACGAAGGGATTTTTGACCTGGTCGGCAACAACACACCGGTCTTCTTCATCCAGGACGCGATAAAGTTCCCCGATTTTGTCCACGCCGTGAAGCCTGAGCCCCACTGGGCCATCCCGCAGGGACAGAGCGCCCACGATACTTTCTGGGACTATGTCTCCCTGCAACCGGAAACGCTGCACAATGTGATGTGGGCGATGTCGGATCGCGGCATCCCGCGCAGCTATCGCACCATGGAAGGCTTTGGGATCCACACTTTCCGTCTGATCAACGCCGAGGGCAAAGCCACCTTCGTTCGCTTCCACTGGAAACCGGTGGCCGGCAAGGCGTCGCTGGTGTGGGATGAAGCGCAGAAGCTGACCGGCCGCGACCCTGATTTTCATCGCCGCGACCTGTGGGAGGCCATCGAAGCCGGGGACTACCCGGAATTTGAGCTTGGCCTGCAGCTCATCCCCGAGGAGAACGAGTTTGATTTTGACTTCGATCTGCTCGATCCCACCAAGCTGATCCCCGAGGCGCTGGTGCCGGTCTTACGGGTTGGCAAGATGGTTCTCAACCGCAATCCGGACAACTTCTTTGCCGAAAACGAACAGGCGGCCTTTCATCCCGGGCATATCGTACCGGGCATTGATTTCAGCAACGATCCGCTGCTGCAGGGGCGCCTCTTCTCTTACACCGACACGCAAATTAGCCGCCTGGGTGGGCCGAACTTCCATGAAATCCCCATCAACCGTCCAACCTGCCCGTATCACAATTTCCAGCGCGACGGGATGCACCGGATGGACATTGACACCAATCCGGCCAACTACGAGCCCAACTCCATTAACGACAACTGGCCGCGCGAGACGCCGCCAGCGGCCAAACGCGGCGGCTTTGAGTCCCTCGCCGAGCGCGTCGACGGCGAAAAAATCCGCCAGCGCAGCCCTTCGTTCGGCGAATATTACGCCCAGCCGCGTCTGTTCTGGCTGAGCCAGACGCCGATTGAGCAGCAGCATATTATCGATGGTTTCAGCTTCGAACTCAGCAAAGTGGTCCGCACCTGGATCCGCGAGCGGGTGGTCGATCATCTGGCCCACATTGATACTAAGCTGGCGGAAGCGGTCGGGGCGAACTTAGGTATCGAACTGAGCGACGATCAGCGTAACATTACCCTGCCCTCCCCGGTCAACGGCGTGGAGAAAGACCCCAGCCTCAGCCTCTACGCCGACGCCGAAGGGGATGTGAAAGGCCGTGTAGTGGCAGTCCTGCTCAACGAACGCACCTCGGCGCAGGATCTGGTCCATCTTCTGCAGGCGCTGCAGGCCCAGGGCGTGCACAGCAAGCTGCTCTACTCGCGGATGGGCGAAGTCATCGCCGACGATGGCTCTCCCCTGCCGATCGCCGGCACCTTCGCCGGTTCCCCATCGCTGACGGTGGATGCGGTAGTGGTGCCTGGCGGCGACCTCAGCGCCCTGAGCCAGAGCGGCGACGCGCGCTATTACCTGCTGGAAGCCTATAAGCATCTGAAGCCGATTCTGTTGGCAGGGGATGCGCGGCAGCTGACGTCCGTTCTGCAGGTCCCAGCCCAGGGTGAAGAGGGGGTCATCGTCACCGATGCTCTCGACACGCCAGCGGCGGACACACTGCTCGCCCTGATGACGGCGCATCGCGTGTGGTCGAGAAGTCCAAAAATCGCCGCTATTCCGGCGTAGTAAAAAGCCCGGCACACGGTGCCGGGCTTGATTCACTTTCCCTTTCCCCCATCGGGCTTACACGTCGCGGTAGGTTCCCAGACGATAACCCCGGTCGGCTACCGCCGCTTTCAGCGCGGCAGACGTCAGCACATCAAGCTCACCCAGCCGCGGGTAGCAGTAGGCGCTGCCCATAATGGTCTGATCGACAAAAGCCGGATGACACATCACCTCCAGGGAACGCTCCCCGCGGGCGATTGAGGCATCCAGCGTCTGCAGAAACAGTTCCTCAGAGACAGCTTCGCCGTAAAACTCGCTGCTGAAGCCTGCGCTGCTGCGCGCCGCCTGTTGATCGAGCCCACTCTGCGCCGCCACCTGGCGGTCAATACGTAACGCGATACCCTTCTCGCGGGCAAAGGCCGCCACGATGGGATAGATCGGGGCGATCATATGCACATGGTGGTGGCTGTCGAGATGCGTCGGCTCATGACCGAAGAGATCGACAAAACGACGGTACTGACACGCCAGCTCGTGGGCGATCTCCTCCAGCGGCAGGCGACCTTCTTCTGCCTGCTGCCAGATCCATTTGCCCAGCCGGCCTTCGCGGGTTAATCCCGGCATGGCCGACAGCGGCTCGCCCAGCGTCAGCACAAAGTGCATGCCGACCGCCAGCTCCGGGGTACTGCGGCTTAGCTGGGCGGCGTGGTCAATGGCCGCGCCGTTGACCAGCGCCGTGGTCGATGTCACCACGCCGTTGCGGCAGGCCTCGATAATGCCGTAGTTCTGCCCTTTACTGAGGCCGAAGTCGTCGGCATTGACGATCAATACGCGTTCCATTGGCCGCTCCTGTTAAGATTTCAGTTTTTCGATAGTCGCCGCAAAGTTCGGCAGCCATTTTTCATGCGCCAGAATCATCTCCCGCGCCAGCTGCTCGGCGTCACGATCGGAATGGATCAGCGGGCTTAAGTTCAGCGCCAGCAGCACATCATTCAGCTCGCCGCTGATCGCCGCCTGGCTGGCCGCCACTTCGAACCCCTTGATGGTGTAGATAAGCCCCAGAACCTTCTCATCGAAATGGGTGATGCGCGGCGTCGGCTTCGCGCCGTCGCGACCTAAGGTGCAGCTCATCTCGACCGCCCAGTCCGCCGGGATATTATCCACGTGGCCATGATGCGGGATATTCACATAGTGCTCAGTCTGCTTGTCGTTATAGATAGCGTTGATCACTTCGCAAGCGGCATCGGAGTAATAGGCGCCGCCGCGCTGCTCCAGCTCCTTCGGCTTGACCTTGAGATCCGGATTTTTATACAGCTCGAACAGCTGTTTCTCCACCTTCTGCACCACCTGGGCGCGCGCGCCGCCCTTATAGTACTCGCCCATCTCAATCGCCAGCATCTCTTTTGGCTTAAAGTAGTAGAGCAGATAGGAGCATGGGATCAGGCGCAGGGAGCGGATCAGCCCCTCGCTAAACGGCAGGTCGAAAATATTTTTCACAGAGTTCGCGGTCAGGCGGCCAGAGGCCACGCCGTCCAGCAGTTCATCGAAGCGCGAGACGCCGTTAACCAGCACGTCGCGGACGAACACCAGATGATTCAGACCGAACAGGTCGATATTCAGCTCATCGCTCGGGCTGAGCTGCAGCACGTCGGTGATGAACATCTTCATGCCGATAGGAATGTTGCACACGCCGATAAAGCGTTTGAAACTGGTGTGGCGATAGACCGCCTCGGTGACCATGCCCGCCGGGTTGGTGAAGTTGATGATCCACGCGTCCGGGCAAATCTCCTGCACATCTTTTACGATATCGAAAATCACCGGGATGGTGCGCAGCCCTTTAAACAGCCCACCCGCCCCGTTGGTCTCCTGGCCCAGGTAGCCGTGGCTCAGCGGAATACGCTCATCTTTTTCACGCGCCTTCAGCTGGCCCACGCGCAGCTGGGTGGTGACAAAATCCGCGCCCTGCAGCGCCGCACGGCGATCCAGCGTTTTATAGACCTTCATCGGCACGCCGGCTTTTTCCACCATCCGCTCGCACAGCGCATGGATAATATCGAGCTTCTCCTGGCCCTCTTCCACGTCCACCAGCCACAGTTCAGTGACCGGCAGTTCATGGTAACGTTTCAGAAAGCCTTCCAGTAATTCCGGGGTATAGCTGCTGCCGCCGCCAATAGTGACTACTTTTAATTTCTGGCTCATCTTTTTCTCCCTTGGGCGCTACGCCTGGACGCAGGCCGCTCTCCGCAACAATGCGGACAGTTAATTTGAATGATTTACGGTATAAACCTGGCGGCTAAAACCGCACGGGTTTAATTAATACTGGTCAAATGTTTGCGATAACTGCTCGGCGTAAACGACGTCAGTTTTTTAAAGGTTTTAATAAACAGGCTCGGGCTACTGTACCCGGATTCATACGCAATATCCGTCACCGAATAGTTGGTAATTTCCAGCTGCTTTTTGGCAAAGTTAATACGGATATCATTAATTATCTGCATCGGCGTTTTACCATAATAGCGCTGGGTCGCCCGGGTTAAATATTCCTGCGTTTTTCCCGAGAGACGAACCATATTCTCGAGCGCGCCCTCACCGAATTTCAGCTTATCGTGCATGGCCTCAACGGTATTTTTTAGCCATTGCGGAATAACATCGGCAACCGGCTCTTCGCGATAGTGGCGTAAACGGTTAATGACATAAAAGGAAACCAGCTCGATAAATTCGTCAAATTCCGTTTCGCGAAAATTGAGTGAGGCGATGACCGACTCAACGTAGCCGAGAAAAGCGCTCTGCACGGCGTAAACCTGCGAGGCCACCAGGCCAAACGGCAGCAGCGGCAGATAATGTTTCTCAAAGAAGCGTCTGCTGATGCCGACGTTAAGGATGCGCGTCGCCCCAAATTCGTAAAAGCTCTGGTGGTGCGAACCCATCGGGATAAAGACGAAATCCCCGCGCTCCAGCAGCACCCGTTTGCCATTGATCTCCTGGTAATAGCGCCCGGTTAATACCACGGTAAATTCGTAGTAATCATGCTGGTGAAGCCCGCTCACGCTTTCCGTTTTGTTATAGATGACCACATGAAAGTTCTTCCCGTTGAACAGCTGTTGTTCTCTGGCGGTACTGATCTCGGTGGTCATCATCCTGGGCTGCCTCATCGTCGCGATGGCCTATTGTACCTTCTCGTGCAGCTCAATCAATTCGGCGACCAGCTCACGGGCCAGCATCGAGGTCATCAGATGGTCCTGAGCATGCACCAGCACCAGGCTGACCTTCATTTTGCCTTCGCCCTCGTCGCTTTCGATAAGCTGGGTCTGCACGCGATGCGCCTCGCTCAGCGCCTGGCGCGACTGCTCCATCATCGCTTTCGCCGCGGCAAAATCGCCCTGCTTCGCCTGCTTCAGCGCGCCATAGGCCAGGCTGCGGGCCTGTCCGGAGTTGATAATCAACCCCATCACCACCTCTTCGAGGTCATTTTCCGGGGTTTCTACCGCGTCGATGTTGTCCAGATCAAACATAATATTTCCCTCATTTATCAGGCGGTACGGGGCACTGCCCGTACCGCGCGGTATCAGAATTTCAGTGCGTTAGCGATGTCTTCTTCGCTCTCTTCCTGCTCGATGACGGTCTGCGCTTTATTCGACAGCACCACAAACGGCAGGTAGACCAGAGTCGCGACGCCAAGGTTGAACAGGGCCACCAGCAGGGCGGCCACGCTGCCGTTACTGTTAAAGAACGCTCCCAGACCGGTCGGCATGGTCCACGGCGCCAGGTTGGTCACCGGTGGGATAATCCCCAGGCTGTAGGCCGCCAGCGTAATGGCCGCCAGAATCGGCTGGACCAGCACGAAGGGGATGAACATCACCGGGTTCATAATGATCGGCAGACCAAACAGAATCGGTTCGTTAATCTGGAAGATGCCTGACGGCAGTGCCAGCTTCGCCACCTGACGATGGTCAGCGCGACGGGAAGCGATAAAGATGGCGATAATCAGACCCAACGTTGCCCCGGAGCCACCCAGCAGGATGTAGGAGTCGAGCATCGGCTTGGCCCAGAAGTGGAACTGTTTGCCTGCTTCGATAGCCGCATCAACCGAGCCGTACTGGTTGTACAGCGCGATGTTTTCCAGCGCCCACGGGGTCATGATGCCGTTATCCAGCGCCGTCAGCGCCAGGGAACCGTGCACACCGAAGAACCACAGCAGGGAGTTAAAGATAACGTATGCCCAGCCGACCACGCTGCCCATCGCCGCCAGCGGCGTGGAGATCGAGTCCATGATGATCTGGTGGAAGTTGCTGCCGTAGCTCGACAGGGCCCACGAGATAATGCCGAAGATAGAGAGGATCAAGAAGCCCGGGATCAGCGCGGAGAAAGAGCGCGATACTGACCCTGGCACGCTGTCCGGCAGTCTGATCACCCAGTTACGACGGATCACGAAGGTAAACAGTTCCGCGACAACCAGACCGATAATCATCCCGGAGATGATGTTCTGCCCGCCCAGCCAGTTGGCGCCCACCGCATAGGCTTCGCCCACGCTATACGGGGTCACGGTCATGAAGGCCGCCACCGCCAGCAGGCCCGCGGCCATCGGGTCGACTTTGCGCTCTTCCGCCAGCGCGGAGCCGATAAAGAACGGCGCCATCAGCGACATAATGCCGAGGGTACCGTTATAGACGTTCCCGCCGATAGCCTTAAAGCCGTTTAAGGTTTCAATGGTGGAGGCATCCAGTCGAATGCCCATAGAATAAAAGAAAGAGCCTTCGCCGAAGCTCAGAAAAACGTTGTTAATTAATACAAACATGGCCCCGGCGAGGGTCAACGGCATTAACTTAATAAATCCGTTTTTAATCGCATTAATATGCGGCTGCTTTCCTATTTTCACTGCAAAAGGAAGGAGTACCTTTTCAAGCGAGTCGATCACTTTACTCATAGTCAATACCCTTAAAAGCCGCAATAAACTATTACGGCGATGATGTATGAAATTACTCTTTGACGGGAAAATAAACTCTTTATTTTTTGACGTCCGGCAACAGGGTGCCGCCAGGCGTCAAAATACATCGAGTTTTAAAAGTTAAAATTATTGTGCTGCAGCTTTCTTAATGGCCGCGACGGCGGCTTTCAATACACCTAAACCATCCACCTTGCCATACAGAAGAGAATCGATGACTTCTACCGGTTTATTCGGCAGCAGGCGCTGAATTTCCGGTAACATATACGCAATTTGTGGTCCTAATAATACCACGTCGGCTTCCGGTCCCTTTTCACCTGCCAGGGTTTCGGGATAGGCTTCAATAATGACCGGGACTTCGTATTTTTCTGCCTGCGCGCGCATTTTGGAGACCAGCAGTGATGTAGACATGCCTGCCGAGCAGAAGAGATAAATGTGTTTCTTTTCCATGAACGCTTCCTCAATGTGTGAGACCAGGGCCTTCAGCAACCGCTGAGAGCCGGTAAGACTGGTAACATCCGGTTAATTCTGTTTATGGGTTGAGTATACGGCAAGCTGAGCCGCCAGGATAATTCGCTGTTGAACAGAATTGTCTCTCATTGACCTCTGGTTTTGACTACCCTCACATTTTCACCCAAATAATTCGCGCAATTAAATAAGCATCAGTACTCACAAAAAAGCCCGACCAGTGGTCGGGCTTACGTAGGGCTCAGTAAACAGTAGGAAGCTTACTTGGCGTTGCGCGGGTCAGTATCATACTCGGCGCAGGTCTGGTAGCCGGAGTTAATCACATGGCCGGTGTCGTCGAGGGCCACAAAGTAGGTCTCTACTTTACCATCCCGTTGACCGAGGATGTAGGTCTGGCAGGTGCCGCGGGCATGAACCATGGTCACTTCCGTTGAAGGTTTGCCAGCGATCTGCATCACCTGCTGACGCGACATCCCTTTCTTCACATCTTTCACCACCGGCTGGGTAAACTGGTCTTTGGTACGATCGTAAGCGGTACAGCCCGCCAGTAAGGTTAACGCGACGGTGACGCCCAGTATTCCTGATAAGCTTTTGTTCATTTTGGTTCCTCTCTTCTACTGTGTAACGATAAGCCTGGAATAAATAGTGTTATTTTTCAAGCCGAACAGCGAAATCATGTCTGATTGTGTTATTGCGTAAACAGGATTGACGCGCCGCTGTCGACCGGCGGTTTCTCCCGCGTAGTGGCATCTATAATGAAATCCTATGTCATTGATTGCCTTCTTTTCCGGCAGTCAAAACCCCGGTCCTTGTCGTTTCAGCGGCAAAGAGGTAGCTTTAAGCCAACAGCTTGCCAAACAGATTCACTTTCGGAGGGCGCGATGACGCTACAACAAGAGATTATTCAGGCGCTGGGCGCAAAGCCGCAGATTGATGTCGCCGGCGAGATCCGCCGCAGCGTCGATTTCCTGAAGTCCTACCTGCAGACCTACCCGTTTATTAAATCGCTGGTGCTGGGTATCAGCGGCGGCCAGGACTCCACCCTGACGGGGAAACTGTGCCAGATGGCGATTAATGAACTGCGTGCCGAAACGGGCGACAGCAGCCTGCAGTTTATTGCCGTTCGGTTGCCCTATGGCGTACAGGCGGATGAGCAGGACTGCCAGGACGCCATCGCCTTTATCCAGCCTGACCGGGTGCTGACGGTGAATATCAAAGCCTCGGTACTGGCCAGTGAACAGGCGCTCCGCGAAGCGGGGATCGAACTGAGCGACTTTGTTCGCGGTAACGAAAAAGCCCGTGAGCGGATGAAGGCCCAGTACAGCATCGCCGGAATGACCAAAGGGGTGGTGGTCGGCACCGACCATGCGGCGGAAGCGATTACCGGCTTCTTCACCAAATATGGCGACGGCGGCACCGACATCAACCCAATTTTCCGCCTGAACAAGCGTCAGGGCAAACAGCTGCTGGCCCACCTCGGCTGCCCGGAACATCTGTATAAGAAGCTGCCGACCGCCGACCTGGAAGACGATCGCCCCTCCCTGCCGGATGAAGTGGCCCTGGGTGTCACCTACGAGAACATCGACGATTATCTGGAAGGCAAAACGCTGGATCCCAGTATCGCCAAAACGATCGAAGGCTGGTATCTGAAAACCGAACACAAGCGTCGGCCACCGATCACCGTCTTTGACGATTTCTGGAAAAAATAGTCCCTCCCCGCCCCGGCCCGCGCCGGGGTTATTTTTTGCGCTTTTCGCCGCAAAAACCGCCTGCTATACTGGATAGATAGACAGTATCAGGAGTTATTGTGGCCAGAAAGCAATCTGCCCCGCGTCTGGAGTTTGAAGCGGCGGCGATCTATGAATATCCCGAACATCTTCGCCCGTGGCTGGAGGCGCTGCCAAAGCTGCCGGGCGTCTATCAGTTTCACGGCGACAGCGACACAATGCCGCTCTATATCGGTAAGAGCGTCAACCTTCGCAGCCGTGTGTTATCTCACCTGCGCACGCCCGAAGAGGCCGCGATGCTGCGTCAGTCGCGGCGTATCACCTGGCAGCGCACCGCAGGCGAGCTGGGAGCGCTGCTGCTGGAGGCGCGGCTGATTAAAGAGCAGCAGCCGCTGTTTAACAAGCGGCTACGGCGTAACAAGCAGCTCTGCGCCTGGCGACTTGCGGACCACCGGCCGCAGATTGTCTATGCCCGCGAGGTTGATTTCTCGCACCAGCAGCATCTCTATGGCCTGTTCGCCAACCGGCGGGCGGCGCTGCAGATGCTGCAGAGCCTTGCCGACGAACAGCGCCTCTGTTATGGCCTGCTTGGTCTGGAACCGCTCAGCCGCGGCCGCGCCTGCTTTCGCTCCGCGCTGGGCCGCTGCGCCGGCGCCTGCTGTGGAAAGGAGAGCGTGGAGGCGCACAGCGAGCGCCTGCTGGCGCAGATGAGTAAACTGCAGCTGGTGTGCTGGCCGTGGGCGGGGCCAGTGGCGCTGGAGGAGCGCGGCCCGGATATGACGCAGTATCACGTCATTCATAACTGGCTGTGGCTGGGCGCCGTCGACTCGCTCGACCAGGCCGCGGAGTTGACCCGTCTGCCCGCCGGATTCGACCAGGATGGTTACAAGATCCTCTGTAAGCCCCTGCTCAGCGGCAACTACCCGCTGCACCCGCTTGGCTGAGAAACCACCAATAAAAAAACCGCCGGCCCTGCCCAACGCCTGATGGCATTATTGGGCAAGACCGGCGGTCTTGATTCAGTTCGCTACATTATTCAGCAGGTGCAGGCATTTTACCTGCCGGCGCGTTGCGTTCTGTCAGATGCTTCTCAAAATTAGCATTGAACTGTTTTTTCTGCTCTGGAGTCAGAATGTTGTAGATCTTGTTCTGCGTTTCCAGGCGGGACAGCGCCATCGCTTTATGCTGCGCTTCCATCTTATCGATCTGCGCTTCCGCTTTCGCCTTATCGAAGGTGTCGCTGGCGATCAGATCGTGCATCGCGCGGCGTTCGTCGAGGGACGGACGCTTCATGTTCTCACGCTGGCTCTTCATGATGTCGCGGATCTGTTGCTTCTGCGCATCGGTCAGGTTCAGGCCTTTAAACATCATGTCATGCTGACCCGGGCCGCCTTTATGATGCATCATCATCGGCTTGCTGTCGCTCGGCGCGGTGGTGGTATCGGCGGCGTGTGCCAGGTTAGCCGCGCCCAGAGCCAGAGTAGAGGCAACAAACAGTGCAGTGAGTTTCTTCATCATTCAATCCTTACTTTACGTTATTCTTACGGCGCGTTGCCGTGTTGACGAGATTAACTTTACGACGTTAATCGTCAATTAGTCAGAGCAAGAGTAAAACAATGAAAGTGTAAAAAACAGTTTCTCGCCAATTATGGAGAAAATAAGGAATTTAGCCGAAGAATTGCAATAAAAAATAAATAACACACTGTTTTGCAGAGAAATTATGGAGAGTATAAAGGAGGGGAGATTAAAAACAAAGCATTTTACCAGGAATAATCTGCAAATTTACACTGGCGCACGAAAAAATAAGATGGCGAAAAAAGACGCGCGAAATAAAGCAGGCCGCCCGGTGGACGGCTTGCCCTCAGGATAATTTCTCCAGCATCAGGCCGGCGCGCAGTCCCTTCGCCACCGTCGGATTGGGAAACAGGACATACTCCGGCTCAGGCCCCACCACATACCGCGTCTCGCCCTCCTCCGCCAGCAGCGTGCCGGGTTCGAAGGGGGTGAAATTGAGCGTCTGATCCGCCATATGCAAGCGGAAATCATCGCTATGGCGGGTGATCTGCTGTACCACCCGGTAGCGCAGCGGCGCCGGGGCGTCGGCAATGGCCAGATCCCCCACCAGCAGCCGGGAAAGCGCGCCTTCGGCGGCGGCAAACTGCGTCAGATCGTTTTCACCCAACGGCAGCGCTTTGCCCAGCTCAAGGGTGCAGGCCAGCGCCGCGAACCGTTCGCAGCTGAAGTGGGTGAAGGTCCCGCCTGGCTGGCGATGAAACACCAGCGCCTCCAGCCCGGCGCCGCCCAGCCAGTGAAGAAAATCCTCCTCCCACGGCGTATCGCGGGCCGGGAGCACGCCGAAGCGCGGATGTAGCGAGCCGCGGATCGCGGTATGCAGATCGAGGTGCCAACGAGGACCACCGTGGTCGCGATAGAAGCGGGCCACCGCCTGCTCCAGCCGCTGCGCCCGCTGCGTCTCCTCACTGAGCGGAAACTGCCGCCAGCGCTCGCCAAACATCCGGTTCATATCACTGTGCAGATAGCGCTTATTCGCCCGCAGCGCCGGTGGGTTGCCAACGATCACCAGCAACCGCCAGCGCAGCGGGAGTGCCTCCCGGACCAGTCGCTGCACCAGGTGGTCGACTATCTCCACCGGTGCCGTTTCGTTGCCATGAATGGCGCAGGAGAGTACCAGCCCGCGCTCGCAGCGCGCATGCGGCGTCAGCTCGAGGATCCCCTCTCCCAACCAGTGCCAGCGAAAGTGCGCTGTCTCGCCGTGAAAATGGTGGGGCAAACGCCCCGCCAGGGTTAATGCCAGAAAATGTTCCACCGCGCCCCCTTATTGCTGAAATGGATAAACCGAACCGAGCTGCAGGATCTGGGTCAACCGATCCAGCGCGTCACGCCCTTCCCGCAGCAGTTGCGGGTCGGCGAGGTCGGCCTGGGTAAGGCGATCGCGATAGTAGCGATCCACCCAGTCATTGAGGGTGGCAAACAGCGTATCGTTCATCAGGACGTGCGGATTGACCGCCTGATACTCCTCGGCCGTCAACACCACCCGCAGGCGCAGGCACGCCGGACCGCCGCCGTTGGCCATACTCTCGCGCAGATCGAACACCTGTAGCGCGGCGATGGGGTTGTCCCCGGCCAGCAGCTCATTGAGGTATTCCCAGACGCCGGCATGCTCCTGCGCTTCGTGGGGCAGGATCAGCGCCATGCTGCCATCCGCCCTGCTCAGCAGCTGGCTGTTGAACAGATAGGTGGCAACCGCCTCTGCCACCGTGACCCGACTGGCGGGGACCACCAGCGGCGTAAAACCCGGCACCCGCTGCGCCAGCTGCTGGAGAAGCGCGGTCTGGTCGGCAAAGGCCTGCTCATGGCAGAACAGGACCTGACGATTGCTCACCGCGATGACATCGTTATGAAAAACCCCCGTGTCGATCGCCGCCGGATGCTGGCGAGCGAAGATCAGTTGGCGAGGATTGACCTGATTGAGGCGCGCCACCGCCTGGCTGGCCTCAAGGGTTTGCCGCGCGGGATAGCGACGCGGCGCCTCATCGCTCCCCCGGCGGCGGCCATAGACAAAGAGCTGGACGCCGGGGGCGCCATACTCGCCGCCGAGACGGTTATGGTTCGCCGCCCCTTCGTCGCCAAACCAGGCCGAGGCGGGCAGCGCCGGGTGGATGGCAAATCGCGTGCGGTCGGGGAATATCGCCTGCAGCAGCACCTCTGTGGTCGGTGCTTCGCTGGCGCGGTGGAATTTATCCTGCAGATTCGCCACCGTCAGGTGCACCAGGCCATCCAGCGAATCGGCGGAGGGACAGACCGTCGCCGCGTTCGCCACCCACATCGCCGAGGCCGAACTTACCGCCGACAGCAGATCCGGATCCTGCTGCGCCGCCCGGGCCACCACCTGCTCATCGCCGCCGCTAAAGCCCAGCTGGCGCAGGAGCGGCACGTTCGGTCGCTCGTGCGGCGGGATCACTGCCTGCGGGTAGCCGGCGTCGGCGAGGGCTTTCATTTTTTTCAGCCCTTGCTTTGCCGCCAGCTGCGGGTTCGACACCCGGTGGCGGTGCCGGGTGGAAGCCTCGTTGCCAAAGGAGAGCCCGGCGTAGTGATGGGTCAGCCCGGGCAGACCGTCAAAGTTGACTTCGCGGGCGGTCATGACGCCTCCCCGGCCAGAAAGTCGAGCCCCGGGTTCAGGCTGGCGGGCAGCGTCAGGGTCGGCGATTCAAGGCTGGCCATCGGCCAGGCGCAATAATCGGCGGCATACCAGGCCCCCGGACGATGGTTACCGGACGCCCCGGTGCCGCCGAACGGCGCGGTACTCGCCGCCCCGGTCAGCGGTTTGTTCCAGTTGACTATCCCTGCCCGCGCCTCGAGCAGCAGTCGATCAAACTTCTCCCGTTCCGGAGAGATTAACCCACAGGAGAGGCCGAAGCGGGTGGCGTTGGCTAAGGCAATCGCCTCCTCGAACGTGTCGTAGCGCCAGACGCCAAGCAGCGGGCCAAACACCTCTTCATCTTCAACATTGGCCATGTCGCTCATGTCGACAATCCCCGGCGTTAGCAGCGACGTTCCGGCCTGCAATAAACGTGGCTCCAGCAGCGTGACCGCGCCAGCGGCGACCCGCTGCAGCCAGGCCTGATGCACTTTCTGCGCGGCCGGTTCAGAGATAAGCCCGCCGAGAAACGGCTGCGGCTCGGCGTCCCACGCCGCCGGGATCAGCCGCTGGCTCACCGTCACCAGCCGGGAGAGGAAGGCATCGCCCGCCTCGCCGCGCCGGACCAGCAGACGGCGGGCGCAGGTGCAGCGCTGGCCGGCGGTAATAAAGGCGGACTGGATGGTCAGATGCACCGCGGCATCCACGTCCCGCGGATCGTCGACGATCAGCGGGTTATTACCGCCCATCTCCAGCGCGAGGATCTTCTGCGGCTGCCCGGCCAGCTGGCGATGCAGATGAAAACCGGTGGTTGAGCTGCCGGTAAACAGCAGCCCGTCGATATCCGCCTGACTGCTGAGCGCCTCGCCGGTTTCCCGACCGCCCTGCACCAGGTTGAGCACCCCGGCGGGCAGGCCGGCCTGCTGCCATAGTTTCACCACCGCTTCGCCGCTGCACGGGGTGAGTTCGCTGGGTTTAAAGACCACAGTATTGCCCGCCAGCAGCGCCGGCACGATGTGCCCGTTCGGCAGATGGCCGGGAAAGTTATAGGGGCCAAACACCGCCAGCACGCCGTGCGGCCGGTGACGCAGCGTGGCGGCACCGTCGGGCAGATCGCTGTGCTGTTCGCCGGTGCGGACGTGGTAGGCCTTCACCGAGATCGCCACCTTGTTGATCATCGCCGTCACTTCCCCGGCCGCCTCCCAGCGCGGCTTTCCGGTCTCGGCGCCGATCATCGCCGTCAGCTCCGCCTTACTGGCCTCCAGCAGGGCGGCAAACTTTTCAACGATCGCCTGACGGGCGGCAAACGGCAGCCGCGCCCAGGCCGGGAACGCCTGGCGGGCAGCCGCCACCGCCTCAGCAACCTGCCCGGCATCCGCCGCTTCGCCCTGCCACACAACCTTCAGGTTAACCGGATCCTGTTTACTGAAACCTGGCCCACGACCGGGCCGCCACTCGCCGTTAATCCACAGACTCATGCGGTTTTCTCCTCAGGGATCAGGCGCACCATGCGTACCTGGTCGCCGGCATGACACTTCAGCATATCCAGTTCGCGGGCGCTGAGGGTCAGGGTGTCGCCATCCGGGTCGGCATGCACCAGCAGAGCGCGGAACTGGTGATACTGTTCATTCGCCACCAGGCACAGCGGCCAGTCACCGGGTGGGGTTTCACCGGCCTCAGTGGTCACCAGACGGCTTTTGCGGATCGCCCGCACCCTGTCGATGTCGCACTCCAGAGTCGGGCCGCCGTCGAAAATATCGATGTAGTTCAGGTAGCGGAACCCCTCTTTCTCCAGCACCGTCCGGGCCGGGGCGGTCTGCGGATGAACCTTGCCGATCACCGCCTGCGCCTCAGGGGAAAGGAAATCGATATACAGCGGATGCTTGGGCATCAGGGCGGCAATGAAAGCCTTCTGTCCGGTACCGCACAGGTAGTCGGCGCGGGAAAACTCCATGGCGAAAAAGCGTTTGCCCAGGCTCTCCCAGAACGGCGAGTAGCCCTGCTCGTCAATCACCCCGCGCATCTCGGCGACCACCTTCTCATTGAAGCGCTCGCGAAAGGCGGCCATAAATAAGAAGCGCGATTTCGACAGCAGATAGCCATTGCCCTCTTTGCGCCACTGCGGGTCGAGGAACAGGGTACACAGCTCACTGCTGCCGGTATGGTCGTTGCTGAGAAACAGCGTCGGCAACGCCTGATAGACGTTGAGCTCCTTCGAGGCATGGACCTGGGTGCCGACCCGGTAGTTATACCAGGGATCGTTGAGCCCCACCGCCACCTCGATCGCGCAGATGCCCACCACCGCGCCGCTTTCGCTCTCCTCCAGCACAAAGACATAGCCCTGCTCGCTTTTCGGTAGCTCGCCGCGCCAGGTCTGCTGCGAGCGGGCGATCCGCGCCGCGAGGGTCGCTTCATCCACCGGCAGCGAGGTCAGCCCGCCGCCGGTCTCCGCTGCCAGCTTCAGCAGCCCGGGCAAATCGCCCGGCTCCACCGGTCGAATAACCATCATGATGAGACTCCTGCCACGAAACGCGCGCAGGCCCGCTCGACGCGATCCAGCCCGTTATTCACCTCTTCTTCACTGACGTTCAGCGCCGGCGCAAAACGCACCACATTAGCGCCGGCGATCAGGATCATCACCCCCTCTTCCGCCGCCAGGTTGCTGAGCGTTTTCGCCTTCCCGGCCCAGGCGTCGTTCAGTACGCAGCCGAGCAGCAGTCCCAGGCCGCGGATCTCCTTGAACAGACCATAGCGGGCGTTGATCGCCTGCAGACGCTCGCAAAACCACTGGTGGCGCTGTCTGACGCCGGAGAGGACTTCCGGGGTGTTGACGATCGACAGCAGCTCGCCGGCCACCGCCCCGGCCAGCGGGTTGCCGCCGTAGGTGGTGCCGTGGGTACCGACGGTCATCACGCTGGCGCAGGCCTCTGTCGCCAGCAGCGCGCCGATAGGGAAACCGCCGCCCAGCGCTTTGGCGGTGGTCAGCACATCGGGCGTCACGCCGTAGTGCATATAGGCATACAGCTCGCCGGTGCGCCCGACCCCGGTCTGCACTTCATCGAAAATCAGCAGAGCGTTGTGCTGGTCGCAAAGCTGGCGCAGGCCGCGTAAAAATTCGCCGCTGGCCGGCACCACGCCCCCTTCGCCCTGCACCGGCTCGACGATCACCGCGCAGGTCTGGTCATTGATTAAGGCCTTTGCCGACTCGAGATCGTTAAACACCGCATGCTGGATCTGCGGCGGCAGCGGGGCAAAATCCCGGGAGTAGGCCGGCTGACCGCCCGCCGAGACGGTGAACAGCGTCCGCCCGTGGAAAGCGTTCTGAAAGGCGACGATGCCGCTTTTCTCACTGCCAAAGCGATCGTGGGCATATTTACGCGCCAGCTTGAGCGCCGCCTCATTGGCCTCAGCGCCGGAGTTACAGAAGAAGACCCGGTCGGCGAAGGTGGCATCGATAAGCATTTTGGCCAGACGCAGGATCGGCTCATTGGTGTAGCCGTTGCCGGTATGCCAGAATTTGCCGGCCTGGTCAGTCAGGGCTTGCACCAGACGCGGATGGGCGTGCCCCAGCGCGTTCACGGCGATGCCGCCGGCAAAATCGATATACTCTTTGCCCTGCTGATCCCACAGCCGCGACCCGGCGCCCCGCACCGGAATAAACGCCGCTGGCGCGTAGACCGGCATCATCCATTCATCAAAGTGGTTACGCGTAATTGACTGAGACATATCGACCTCTTCCGGTAAATTAAAAGTAGCAATAATGTTAATAAATATGAGTTATTACGCTGTAAATGTAGATTGCACGGTTCGTGCCAGCCAGCGATAAAAATGCATAAACCGGTTGAGATAACGCAGAATCAAGGAGTTACAGCCGAACGCTATTCACATAAAATGCATATTTAGTGAATAAGTATCCGATAAATGGGGATAAACAGTGATTAAATAAGATAAGTTATGCAACGGTAAGATATAATTCTGTAATTGTGATCCTCTGCGAAATTTATCGTAGATATTTGCCCTTTTTTGGCGCGGCATGCCCGTAAAAGGGGCAACTACGGCACGCTCATGCGCAGCGATTGGCAGAATGACGCATCCGGTGGCAGCCAGCCAGGCGAATTTCTGCTACCATCCCTGCACTATTCACCTTGCACAGTGGCAGCGACTATGAAATTCGTCTCTTTTAATATCAACGGCCTGCGCGCCCGCCCACACCAACTGGCCGCCATCGTCGAAAAACACCAGCCGGACGTGATTGGCCTGCAGGAAACCAAAGTTCACGACGATATGTTCCCTCTCGAAGAGGTCGCCAAACTCGGCTATAACGTCTTTTATCATGGACAAAAAGGCCATTATGGCGTCGCGCTGCTGACCAAAGACACGCCGATTGCCGTCCGCCGCGGTTTCCCGGACGATGGCGAAGAGGCTCAGCGCCGCATCATCATGGCGGAGATCCCGTCGCCTTTCGGCAACGTCACGGTGATTAACGGTTATTTCCCACAGGGTGAAAGCCGCGATCATGAAACCAAATTCCCGGCCAAAGCGGCGTTCTATCAGAATCTGCAGAACTATCTGGAGACCGAACTCAACAAAGAGAATCCGGTGCTGATCATGGGCGATATGAACATCAGTCCCACCGATCTCGATATCGGTATTGGTGAAGAGAACCGCAAACGCTGGCTGCGTACCGGCAAATGTTCCTTCCTGCCGGAAGAGCGGGAGTGGATGGATCGCCTGCTGGGCTGGGGCCTGGTGGATACCTGGCGTCAGGCTAATCCGGACAATCAGGAGCACTTCTCGTGGTTCGATTACCGCTCCAAAGGCTTCGACGATAACCGCGGGCTGCGCATCGACCTGCTGCTGGCCAGCCAGCCTCTGGCCCAGCGCTGCGTGGAGACCGGAATCGATTATGAGATCCGCGGAATGGAAAAACCGTCCGACCACGCGCCGGTGTGGGCCACCTTCCGGCCATAATTTACGCCCTTCTCTCGCCTCCCGCTGTGCGGGGGGCAGAATTTCCTGAGCAAAATCAACAAAGCGACGGTAAACCATTGTGACGGTCGTCGGAACAGGATACTGTCGCGCGCACTTTTTGATGTCCACTGCGTCCAGACTGTACAGGAGCACCCCTCATGCAAAAGAAGCCGTCATCCGGCCACTGGTAAAGGGCTGGGACTTCTCGCGCTGGTGGCCACGCTGGCCGTTATCAGCCATCGCGTCGGTCTCCACGATCTGCTGACTCACCTTCATCTGCTTCAGGACACCCTGCGCCATCAGGGCGCCTGGGGGTATCTGGTCTATGTCGCGCTGTTTATCATTGCCACCCTGTGTCTGATCCCCGGCAGCCTGCTGGTGATCGCCGGCGGGATGCTCTTCGGCCCGCTGACAGGTTCCCTGCTCTCGTTTGCCGCCGCCACCCTCGCCTCTTCGCTGTCGTTTTTAATCGCCCGCTGGCTTGGGCGTGACCTGCTGCAGCGCTATGTGGGCCATACCGCCGCCTTTCAGGCGATTGAGCGCGGTATCGCCCGCAGCGGCTGCGATTTCCTGATCCTCACCCGCCTGGTGCCGCTCTTTCCCTACAACATTCAGAATTACGCCTACGGCCTGACGGCGATCCCTTTCTGGCCCTTTACCCTGATCTCCGCCGTGACCACCCTGCCGGGCCTGGTCATCTATTCGGTAATGGCCAGCGAGCTGGCCCGCGAGGGCGTAACTCTCGCCTTCGCGCTCAAACTGAGCCTCGCCGGCGGGCTGCTGTTTGCCCTGGTGCAGATGGGCAAACGGTTTGCCCGCGCCCGCCGTATGGCAACGCCCGGCGAGGAGGTGCGCCATGACTCAACCTGATCGCCGTCACCTGCGCCGCGCCCGGCTGGCCCTTGCCGTGGTGGCCGTCGCCGGGCTGGCCGCCTGGTGGTGGTTCCCCGGCGGGCGAACCTTTCTGCAGCAGAGTCTGACGGCGTTAGCCTCCCTGGATCCGCAGCAGGTCAGAGGGTTTATCGCCGCCTGGGGGCCGCAGGCCGCGCTGGTCTCATTTGCGCTGATGATCCTCCAGGCGATCGTCGCTCCGCTGCCGGCTTTCCTGATTACCCTGGCGAACGCCGCCCTGTTTGGCGCCTTCTGGGGCGGGGCGCTGTCATGGTTCAGCGCCATGGTCGGGGCCGGGCTCTGCTTCTGCATCGCCAGAGCGCTGGGGCGCGAAGTGGTGGAAAAACTCACCGGCCGCGCGGTGCTGCGCAGCGTCGACGGCTATTTCACTCGCTTTGGCCCGCAGACGATCCTGGTCT
Organism: Klebsiella sp. HMSC16C06; assembly: GCF_001808325.1. Taxonomy (NCBI): domain Bacteria; kingdom Pseudomonadati; phylum Pseudomonadota; class Gammaproteobacteria; order Enterobacterales; family Enterobacteriaceae; genus Klebsiella; species Klebsiella sp. HMSC16C06. Next base: position 42,785 of record NZ_KV793012.1, on the reverse strand, counting down.
GCCGCCTGCTGCCGTTTGTGCCGTTTGACCCGGTCAGCTATGCCGCCGGACTAACCTCGCTGCGCTTCTGGCCCTTTATGCTGGCCACCGGCGTGGGCCAGCTGCCGGCGACTATCGTCTATTCCTGGGCCGGGAGTCTGCTCACCGGGGGCACCTTCTGGCTGGCCACCGGGCTTTCGCTGCTTTTTGCCCTGGCGGTGGTCATCTCTATCGCCAAAAATATTTACCGTGAACGTCATAAGAGATCGTCGCCATGAGCTTACCCCCGCTGGATTCTGTCCCCCTGATCCTTCGTCCGCAGGCCTGGCTGCACCGCCGGCATTACGGCCAGGTGCTAAGCCCCATTCGCTGGTGGGGACGGATCCCATGGCTGTTTTACCTGGTTTCGCTGTTCGTGGGCTACATTGAACGCCGCCGCTCGCCGCTGGATCCGGTGCTGCGGTCGCTGGTCAGCGCCCGCATCGCCCAACTGTGCCACTGTGAATTCTGTATCGATATCACCAGCATGACCCTCGCGGCGCGGAGCGGCAGCCAGGACAAGCTGCTGGCGGTCGCCGACTGGCGCAGCAGTACGCTGTTCAGCGAAAAAGAGCGTCTGGCGCTGGCCTATGCCGAAGCCGCCACCCAGACGCCGCCGGAGGTGGATGATGCCCTGCGCAGCGCGATGGCCGCGCATTTTGACGCCAGGGCGCTCACCGAGCTGACCGCCCTGATCGGCCTGCAAAATTTATCAGCGCGGTTCAATGCCGCGATGGCGATCCCGGCCCAGGGGTTGTGTCAGATGCCCACCTCTTCCCCGCAGAATAAGGAGTAACGATGCGCCGTTTGCGTGATTTCAGCCTCTGTCTGTGCCTGCTGCTGCTCTGGCCGCTGGCGGTTAATGCCAACGACAGCTGGCGGCAGATCCAAACGGAAGCCCGCGGGCAGACCGTCTGGTTTAACGCCTGGGGCGGGGACCCGGCCGTCAACCGCTATCTGGCGTGGGTCAGCGAGGAGGTCAAACGCCACTACGCGATCGACCTGCGTATTGTCCCCATCGCCGACGCCGCCGACGCAGTGAAACGCATCCAGAGCGAGGCGCAGGCCGGCCGTCGCCGGGGCGGGTCGGTGGATCTGCTGTGGATCAACGGCGAAAACTTTCGCACGCTTAAGCAGGCCAACCTGCTGCTCACCGGCTGGGCCGAATCGCTGCCCAACTGGCGCTATGTCGATCTGCAAAAGCCGGTACGGGAAGATTTTTCTGTCGCCACCGAGGGTGCGGAGTCGCCGTGGGGCAGCGCCCAGCTGACGTTTATCGCCCGCCGCGGGCAAACGCCGCAGCCACCCACCAGCCCGCAGGCGCTGCTGGCCTTCGCCAGAGCCCATCCCGGCAGCGTGACCTACCCGCGGCCGCCGGACTTCACCGGCACCGCCCTGCTGGAGCAACTGCTGATCGCCCTCACCGACCAGCCGGCCGCCCTGCGCCAGCCGCCGCAGACGGCGACCTTCGCGGCGGTCACCGCCCCGCTGTGGCGCTATCTCGATGCGCTGCACCCGGCCCTGTGGCGGGCGGGCAAGGATTTCCCGGCGTCGCCGGCACGGATGGATACCATGCTCAACAATGGCATCCTCCGCTTATCACTCACGTTTAACCCGCTGCACGCCCGGCAGAAAGCCGCCAGCGGCGAATTACCGACGGACAGCTACAGCTTCGGCTTCACCGCGGGGACCCTCGGCAACGTCCATTTCGTTACTATCCCGGCTAACGCCCGCGCCGTCGCTGGCGCCAAAGTGGTGGCCAATTTCCTGCTCTCGCCTGAAGCGCAGTTGCGCAAGGCCGATGCCGCCGTCTGGGGCGATCCGAGCGTACTGGACCCGCAGCGTCTGCCTGACGGCCAGCGCCAGGCGCTGGCGGCTACCGTGCCGCAGGATCTGCCGCCGATGCTCGCCGAGCCGCACGCGGCATGGGTTGACGCGCTGGAGCAGGAATGGCTGCGCCGCTACGGTACCCACTGATCCTGCTGGCCTGGGGGACGATGGCGGCGATCTATCTGCCGTTGCTCCCCGCCGCCGGGGAACTGGTGGGCGCTGCGCGCTCCCCGGCCCACTGGCGGGCGCTGTTCGCCGACCCGCAGCTGGGCCAGGCGCTGGCCGCCACGCTCGTCTCGACGCTGCTGTCCGTCGGCGGCGCGCTGCTGATCGCCCTGACCGTCGTCGCTGCCCTCTGGCCCTCGCTCCGCTGGCGGCGACTGGCTTCCCGTCTGCCGCTGCTGCTGGCGGTACCCCATCTTGCCCTGGCGACGGCGGCGCTGCTGCTGTTCGCCGAAGGGGGTTGGATCTGGCAGTGGCTGCCGCTTCTGACGCCGCCGGTCGACCGGTATGGCATCGGGCTTGGCCTGACGATGGCCCTGAAAGAGAGCGCCTTTGTGCTGTGGGTGATCTATGGCCTGCTGGGGGAGAAACGCCTCGCCGACCAGGCGACCGCGCTGAAGAGCCTCGGCTACGGCCGCTGGCAGTGCCTGCGCTGGCTGGTGCTGCCCGCCCTGCTGCCCGCCCTCGGCATGGTGCTGCTGGCCGCCACCGCCTGGAGTCTGTCGGCGGTCGATGTCGCCCTGGTGCTGGGGCCCGGCAATCCGCCCACTCTCGCCGTGCTGGCGTGGCAGTGGTTAAGCCAGGGCGATGACCTGCAGCAGGCCAAAGGGGCGCTGGCCAGCCTGTTACTGATGACGATCCTCGGCGGGCTGGCGCTGGTGGCCTGGGGAGGGTGGCGGATACAGCGCCAGTACCAGCCCAATCTGCGCGGTGTTCGTCACCCTCATCCTCATGCCCTGCCCGGCCGCCTGCTGGCGGCGCTGCTGCCGCTGAGCGGTCTGCTGGGCGCGCTATTGCTGGCGGGGCTGGCGCGCTCGGCGCCACCGCAGATGGATGCCCTCGGCAACAGCCTTGGCCTGGCGCTGGCGGCCTGCGCCCTCGGCGCGGCTGTCTGCCTGCTGTGGCTGGCCTGCGGCCCGACGCGTGGAGATGGCTGGGTCTGGCTGCCGCTGGTCCTGCCGGCCCTGCCGCTGGCCGCTGGCCAGTACCGGCTGGCGCTGTACGCCTGGCTAGACGGCGAATGGTGGACCGTCCTGTGGGGCCATCTGCTGTGGGTGGTGCCATGGATGCTGTTTATTTTGCGCCCGGCCTGGCGCCAGCGCGATCCGCGGATGGCGGTAATCGCCCGCACGCTCGGCTGGGGGCCCACGCGTATTTTCTGGCTGCTGACCCTGCCCTCGCTGACCCGCCCGCTGCTGACCGCGCTGGCGGTGGGCTTTTCCGTGAGCATCGCGCAGTATCTGCCGACGCTATGGCTGGGGGCAGGCCGTATCCCGACGCTCACCAGTCAGGCGGTGGCGCTCAGCAGCGGCGGCGAGGTGCAGACGCTCGCCGCCCAGGCGCTGTGGCAATTACTGCTGCCGGCGGTATGCTTTACCCTGACGGCCCTTCTCGCCTGGCTGGCGGGCCGCTATCGACGAGGACTTCGCTAGTGCTAACCGTAAACCATCTGACCCTGAGCGTGAAACGCCAGCCGCTGCTGCGGGAGGTCGCCTTTTCGGTGGCGCCTGGAGAAGTGCTGACGCTGATGGGCCCTTCCGGCAGCGGGAAATCGACACTCTTTGCCTGGATGATTGGCGCCCTGGCAGGCGATTTTCGCGCCGAAGGCGAGCTGTGGCTCAATGGACGTCGCTGCGATACGCTGCCGACGGAGCATCGACGCATCGGCATCCTGTTTCAGGACCCGTTACTGTTCGACCATTTCAGCGTCGGGCAAAATTTACAGCTGGCGCTGCCGGAGAGTGTGCGCGGCGAGGCGCGAAAAGCCGCAGTGGAGCAAGCGCTCAGCCGCGCCGGGCTGCATGGCTTCGCCCCACGCGACCCGGCCACGCTCTCCGGCGGGCAGCGGGCGCGGGTGAGCCTGCTGCGCGCCCTGCTGGCGCGCCCCGAGGCGCTGCTGCTCGATGAACCCTTCAGCCGTCTGGATGCCACCCTGCGCGCCGCGTTCCGCCGCTGGGTTTTTGAGGAACTGGCCCGCCAGGCCATTCCGGCGATCCTGGTGACCCACGATCGCGAGGACGGTCCGCCGGCGGGACGCTGCCTGGCGATGGAGACCTGGCAATGAAGAGCAATAGCGTGCAAACCTGCGTTACCGCAAAGAAATCGGCGCCTGGCGAGCGGAGAATACGCCCTCCACTTTTTACCGTCGGGCATTTCGATGAAACGTGTTTCTCAATTGACCGCACTCGCCCTGCTTATGGGGCTTGCTGCTTCCACCACCTGCGCCGCTGAAACCATGCCAGCGCCCACTCTCTCCCACCTGCAACAGCAGCACGGCGTGGCCATTGACACCCGCCTGAGCGCTTATTACAACGGCTGGCCTCAGCGCGCCAACGGCCCCGAAGGTCATGAGCCGCAGGCCCTGAATCTTTCCGCCCGCTGGCTCGGCGCCATGAGCGACGATCAGCTCCGCGCCTGGGCTAAGCAGCACCAGATCCAGCCGGATACCCCCGTCGCGCTGTACGGCAACCCGGAAGATAATGCCAGCGTCGCGGCGCGGCTGAAACAAGCGGGCTTCACCCGGCTCAGCACCCTGAGCGATGCGCTGAGCCAGACCGACCGCCTGCAAAAGCTGCCGCACTTTGAACAGCTGGTCTACCCCCAGTGGCTGCACGACCTGCAGCAGGGAAAACGCGTAGCCGCCGCCCCGACCGGCGACTGGAAAGTGTTCGAAGCCGCCTGGGGAGCGCCGAAACTCTATCTGCTGAGCCATATCCCTGGCGCGGGCTATATCGATACCAATGAGGTGGAAAGTGAACCGCTGTGGAATAAAGTGTCCGACGCACAGCTGAAAGCGATGCTGGCGAAGCACGGCATCCGGCATGACACCACGGTGATCCTCTACGGTCGCGACGTCTACGCCGCAGCGCGGGTGGCGCAGATCATGCTGTACGCCGGGGTCAAAGACGTGCGCCTGCTTGACGGCGGCTGGCAGACCTGGTCCGACGCCGGGCTGCCGGTCGAGCGCGGCATGCCGCCGGCGCAGCAGCCGGCGCAGGACTTCGGCGCGCCGATCCCCGGCCAGCCGCAGCTGATGCTGGATACCGAACAAGCCCGCGGGCTGCTGCATCGTCAGGACGCCTCGCTGGTCAGCGTCCGCTCGTGGCCGGAGTTTATCGGCACCACCAGCGGCTACAGCTATATCAAGCCGAAGGGTGACATCGCCGGCGCCCGCTGGGGCCACGCCGGGAGCGACTCCACGCACATGGAGGATTTCCATAACCCGGACGGCACCATGCGCAGCGCTGACGATATCGCTACCCTGTGGCGCCAGTGGAACATTCTGCCGAGCCAGCAGGTGGCGTTCTATTGCGGGACCGGCTGGCGGGCCTCGGAAACCTTTATGTATGCCCGCGCCATGGGCTGGCCGCACGTCGCGGTGTACGACGGCGGCTGGTACGAATGGAGCAGCAACCCGCACAATCCGCTCGCCCGCGGCGAACGCGGCCCGGAAAGCAGTCAGTAACTCGCCCCGCCTCAGCGCGTCGCCCTTTGTCGGCGACGCGCGATACCCCGTTTACGCTGTGGTCGTCACCCGCTTTAAGGTCTGGTAGCCACTGCAGATGCGCGTCGCCGTCGTCAGCCAGCACAGCGCGCCAAACAGCCACGCCAGCCAGGCGAAATGCGCCGGAAACAGGCAGCAGAGGACAAACAACAGGATGGTCTCCGTCCCCTCCGTCAGGCCCCCAAGATAGTACAGCGATTTATGGGCGTAGCCGGGATTGGCGATCTGATGCCTGGCCGCCAGTGCGGCAAAAGCGAGAAAGCTGCTGCCGGTGCCGATAAAGGCAAACAGCAGCCAGGCCCCCGCCAGGGCATTGTTCAGCGGATCTGCCAGAATAAAGCCGAACGGCACCAGGGCGTAGAAGAGAAAATCCAGCGCAATATCGAGAAAGCCGCCCGCGTCCGTGAGCCCGCGCCGCCGCGCCAGGGCGCCATCCAGACCATCCAGCAGGCGGTTGAGGAGAATAGCGACCAGCGCCGCGCTATACCACCCCAGCGCCAGAAAGGGTAGAGCCAGCACGCCGATGGCAAAACCGAGGAGCGTCAGCCCGTCCGGTGAAATACCCGGGCGGTCAAGCGCGCCGGCGACAGCATTAAGCAGGGGTTTGAGGCGCGGATGCAGGTGGCTATCAAGCACGGAGGTCTCCAGCAGGGTTGGCGGTTGTCAGTCAAGGTCTATGGCGGTGATAATAGGCCAGATTCGTCTTATTCACCTTGATGCTTATGCTAAAAATGATTGATGTTGTCGCAGCCATTATTGAACAGGATGGCAAGATTCTGCTGGCGCAGCGTCCGCCCCACGCCGACCAGCCGGGGATGTGGGAGTTCGCTGGCGGCAAAGTGGAGCCTGGTGAAAGCCAGCCGCAGGCGCTGGCCCGCGAGCTACAGGAGGAGATGGGCATCATCGCCCACCCGGCATGCTATATCGCCAGCCATCAGCGGGAAGTCTCCGGCCGCCAGATCCATCTGCACGCCTGGTGGGTGCCGCACTTTCAGGGCATACCGCTGGCCCACTATCACACTCAGCTGCGCTGGTGCCTGCCCGCTGACGCCTTAACCCTCGATCTCGCCCCGGCCGATATTCCTCTGCTGCATGCCTTTATCGCCCAGCGCCCGACCCTTTCCGGCCGCTGATCCGCCCGCCGCCTCGTCATCGTTTTTAGTTATGACGGGCGGACAATTATAAATTTTGTTGTCGGCTTAATTTTTCCTTGCTTGCCTAAGGATTAGCGGTGTTATAGTCGGAAAATCGGTTTTTTCAAGGACCGAATCATAATAAATACATGCAACCACAACCATAAGGGGAACTTATATCTATGGATCAGACGTGCACTCTGGAAGGCTTTCTCACCCGCGTTCAACAGCGCGATCCTCATCAAACCGAATTTGCTCAAGCCGTCCGGGAGGTGATGACCACCCTGTGGCCTTTCCTTGAGGAAAATCCGCGCTATCGTCAGCTTGCTTTGCTGGAACGTCTGGTGGAACCGGAGCGCGTGATCCAGTTCCGCGTGGTGTGGGTGGATGACCGCAATCAGGTCCAGGTCAACCGCGCGTGGCGCGTGCAGTTCAACTCGGCCATCGGCCCGTATAAAGGCGGGATGCGTTTCCACCCGTCGGTTAACCTGTCGATTCTCAAATTCCTTGGCTTCGAGCAGACCTTCAAAAACGCCCTGACCACCCTGCCGATGGGCGGCGGGAAAGGCGGCAGCGATTTTGATCCTAAAGGCAAGAGCGATGGCGAAGTGATGCGCTTCTGCCAGGCGCTGATGACCGAGCTCTATCGCCACCTTGGCCCGGATACCGACGTACCGGCGGGCGATATCGGCGTCGGCGGCCGCGAAGTCGGCTTTATGGCCGGGATGATGCGCAAGCTCTCCAACAACAGCGCCTGCGTCTTCACCGGTAAAGGCCTCTCCTTTGGCGGCAGCCTGATCCGTCCGGAAGCCACCGGTTACGGTCTGATCTACTTCACCGAAGCGATGCTCAAACGTCACGGTCTCGGCTTCGAAGGCGCTCGCGTGGCGGTTTCCGGCTCCGGCAACGTCGCGCAATACGCCATTGAGAAAGCGATGGAGCTTGGCGCGCGGGTGGTCACCGCCTCCGACTCCAACGGCACCGTCGTTGACGAAGCGGGCTTCACCAAAGAAAAACTGGCCCGCCTGATCGACATTAAAGAGCGTGCCCATGGCCGCGTGGCCGACTACGCCCGCGAATTTGGCCTCACCTATCTTGAAGGCCAGCAGCCGTGGTCAGTGCCGGTGGATATCGCCCTGCCTTGCGCGACCCAGAACGAACTGGACGTCGATGCCGCCCGCCAGCTGATTGCCAATGGCGTGAAGGCCGTGGCGGAAGGCGCCAACATGCCGACCACCATCGCCGCAACCGACCTGTTCCTGGAAGCTGACGTGCTGTTTGCCCCGGGCAAAGCGGCCAACGCCGGCGGCGTGGCGACTTCCGGTCTGGAGATGGCGCAGAACGCCGCGCGCATGGGCTGGAAAGCGGAAAAAGTGGATGCCCGTCTGCATCACATCATGCTGGATATCCACCACGCTTGCGTGCAGTACGGCGGCGAAGCGAAGCAGACCAACTACGTGCGCGGTGCGAATATCGCCGGTTTCGTGAAAGTCGCGGATGCCATGCTGGCCCAGGGCGTGATTTAACCTCCCCTGACGCATCCCGGCGGCTGCCCGCCGGGATGCGTCTCACGACGTCATCGTGATCACCACTTTCCCCAGATGCTGACCACTGTCCAGACAAGCATGGGCCTCGGCAACCTCCGCCATCGGGTAGCTGGCGTAGATCATCGGCTTGCATTTCCCTGCCTCAAGCAGCGGCCAGACGTGGCGCCGCAGCGCCTCGGCAATCTCCTGTTTCTCCGCCGCCGTCCGGCCGCGCATGGTTGAGCCGGTGACGGTGGCTCGCTTGAGCATCAGGGTCTGAATATCAACCTCATGAGCGATTCGTCCGCCCATAAAGCCGATGATCACCAGCCGTCCATCCTTTTTCAGTAGTCCAAGGTTGCGGTTAAAGTAAGGGCCGCCAACGATATCCAGAATGACATCCACGCCTTCATCGTGGGTCAGCTGGCCGATTTTCTCTGCAAAATCATCGGTTTTGTAGTTAATCGCCGTAGCATAGGGACGTAGGGCAGCGATTTTTTCGTCCTGGCCAACGGTGGCATAGACGGTCATCCCCAGCGCATGGCACAGCAGGACCGCGGTGGTGCCAATCCCGCTGGCGCCGCCGTGGATCAGGATGCTTTCGCCAGGCTGCAGCTTACCCAGCTGGAAGACATTCGCCCAGACGGTGAAGAACGTTTCCGGAATGGCGGCCGCTTCGCTAAAGCTGAGGCCCGCCGGGATCGGCAGCGTCTGGCCTGCCGGCACGGCGCAGTATTCGGCATAGCCGCCGCCGTTGGTTAGCGCACAAACGCGATCGCCGGGCGTAAACGCTGTGACCTGCGCGCCGACCTCAACCACAACGCCCGCCACCTCCAGGCCAGGTACGGGGGTGACGCCCTTGGGCATAGGGTACAGCCCCTGGCGCTGCAGGATATCCGGCCGGTTGACGCCGGCGGCCTTCACCGCAATGAGCACCTCATTCTCCTCAATAGCAGGGATTTCTCCTTCGCGGATCTGCAATACCTCCGGGCCGCCCGGTTGGCTAATAGCGATATATTTCACGGGTCCTCCTTATCGCCGGTGAGAGAAATGAGCAACATTATCGGCAAGCGCGAAGACGCATTCAGGGGGGAAGTCGTCAAGCCCTGCCCGGCTGTTTAGTGTAGACCATTGACCTGGCTGGCGGAGAAGCGGTGGCCGCGGGGATTCGCATCCTCGCGATCACCGGCGGGTTACTGCGGCGGCGGCGCAGCATCGTCTGCCGCTTTTTTCCCTTTCGGCTTGCCTTTACCTTTGCTGAACGACTTTTTCACCCCGCCCGGCGCGGCCAGGCCGCGGAACTGGCGCACTGGCGTGCTCCGTGCCTGATCGATCAGCTGGAACAGCGTCCCCACCAGCGGCTGCATAAAGTCCTGATAGCGGCACTGCTTTTCGCTGATCTGCGTCAGGACCGATTCCCAGTGGGCGGTCATATCCGGACGCGCGGCCATCTCCGGCAGGGAGTGAATCAGCGCCCGGCCAGCGTCCGAGGAGTGGATATAACGCCCCTTTTTGGTCAGGAAACCGCGCTTGAACAGCAGCTCGATAATCCCGGCGCGGGTCGCTTCTGTGCCGAGACCGTCGGTGGCGCGGAGGATCTTCTTCAGATCTTTATCCTGCACGAAACGGGCAATCCCGGTCATCGCCGACAGCAGCGTGGCGTCGGTGAAGTGGCGCGGCGGCTGCGTCTGACGCTCCACCACTTCGCCCTTCTCGCACAGCAGTTCATCGTCTTTGGCCACCACCGGCAGCGGCGTGCCGTCGTTCTCTTCATCGCGCTCTTTGCTGCCCAGCAGCGTCCGCCAGCCAGCCTCTGCCAGAAAACGCGCCTTGGCGACAAACTTGCCGTTGGCGATCTCGAGGTCAATCTGGCATTTGCGGAACACCGCGTCCGGGCAGAACTGCATCAGATACTGCCGGGCGATCAGGTGGTAGACCTTCGCTTCGTTATCGGTGAGCTTGACCAGGCTGCTGCGGGCGGTCGGGATAATCGCATGGTGCGCATCGACCTTTTTATCATCCCAGCAGCGGTTGCGGATCTCCGGATCCATCACCGGCTGCGGCAGCAGGTCCGCCGCATGGACGGCAATCGCATTCAGCACCGCATGACGGCCGGCGAAGTGCTCTTCCGGCAGGTAGCGGCTATCCGAACGCGGGTAGGTAATGAGCTTGTGGGTTTCGTACAGCTTCTGGCAGATATCCAGCACGTTTTGCGCGCTGAAGCCGAAACGTTTGGCCGCCTCAATCTGTAGCGCCGACAGCGAGAATGGCAGCGGCGCGGGTTCGGAATCGCGCTTATCGTTATAGCCGGTCACCAGCGCCGGCTGGCCTTCGATGCGCTTAACCACGTGCTCAGCCAGTGGACGATGCAGCAGACGCCCTTCTTCATCCTGATAAGGTTCGCAGGCTTCGCTTGGCACCCAGGTGGCGACAAAACGTTCCTCCTGTGGCGTGACGATATGCGCCTTCACGTCGAAGAAGTCTTTGGCGACGAAGTTTTCAATCTCTTCATCACGGCGAACCACCAGGCCAAGTACCGGGGTCTGCACCCGCCCCACGGAGAGTACCCCCTGATAGCCGGCGTTGCGCCCCAGCAGGGTGTAGGCGCGGGTCATATTGATGCCGTACAGCCAGTCGGCACGCGCCCGCGCCAGCGCCGACACGCAGAGCGGCACGAACTCGCTGTTGGCGCGCAGACGGTTGATCGCCCGCTCCACCGCCTGCGGGTTGAGATCGTTAATCAGACAGCGCTGCACCTGCTGACGCTTCTCCGGCGCCAGCTGCAGGTAATCGAGTACTTCGTCCACCAGCAGCTGCCCCTCACGGTCGGGGTCGCCGGCATGGATCACTTCCTGCGCCTCGCCAAGCAGACGCTTGATCACATTGAGCTGTTTGGTGACCGAGGGTTTGGGTTGTAGCTGCCATTTCTCCGGCACAATCGGCAGGTCGGTGAGATTCCAGCGGGCATAGCGGCTGTCATAGACGTCCGGCTGCGCCTGCTCCAGCAGATGGCCGATACACCAGGTGACCACCTGCCCGTTGCCGCACTCAATATAGCCATCGCCTTTGCGGTGCGGTTTAGGCAACACATCGGCGATAGCCCGACCGAGACTCGGTTTTTCCGCAATAAACAACCGCATCGAATCAACGGATCTCGATCATGGGTCGTCCGCCGCGGGCGGTGACCAGCTCGCCGATGGCGGCCAGCTTAATGCCGAACTCCGCCGCAGCGGCCTGGACTTCGGCTTCCGCTTCCGGAGTCACCGCCAGCAGCAGGCCGCCGGAGGTCTGCGGATCGCACAACAGGTCCCGCCACTCCGCCGGCATCTCGCCCATCAGATGGCCGTAGCTGGCAAAGTTGCGCCCGGTGCCGCCCGGCACCGCGCCGGCGGCAATATAGCCTTCCACCCCCGGCAGTTTTGGGATATCGGCATAGCGCAGCTGCGCCTGCACGCCGGCCCCGCGGCACACCTCGCTAAGATGGCCGAGCAGGCCAAAGCCGGTGACGTCGGTCATCGCCTTCACCCCGTCGATGGCGGCAAACGCGGCGCCGGCGAGGTTCATCTGGCACATGGTCTCCGTCGCCAGTCCCTGATGCTCTGGCTTGAGCAGCGATTTTTTCTCCGCGGTGGTCAGCACACCGATCCCCAGCGGTTTGGTGAGATACAGTTTGCAGCCCGCCTGCGCAGTGCTGTTTTTCTTGATGCGCTCGGTGGGCACCACGCCGGTGACCGCCAGACCGAAGATCGGCTCCGGAGCGTCAATGGAATGGCCGCCCGCCAGCGCGATCCCGGCCTGCTGGCAGGCAAAGCGCCCGCCCTCCACCACTTCACGGGCAATTTCCGGCGCCAGGGTGTTGATCGGCCAGCCAAGGATGGCAATCGCCATAATCGGTTTCCCGCCCATGGCGAAAATATCGCTGATGGCGTTGGTGGCGGCGATGCGGCCAAAGTCGAACGGATTATCGACAATCGGCATAAAGAAATCGGTGGTGCTAACGATTGACGTGCCGTTACCAAGATCATAGACGGCGGCATCGTCGCTGGTTTCGTTGCCGACAAGCAGGTTCGGATCGACAAACTTCGCCTGCTCGCTATGCAGGATGGTTTCCAGCACCTTCGGGGAAATTTTACAACCACAACCGGCTCCGTGGCTGTATTGCGTTAAACGAATGGCTTGCTCGCTCATGGACATCTCCTGTCATTGCAATCCCGCTATGTTAGCGCCCAAACGCCAGGGTGGTAAGTACGACAGTCTGAAATCGCGTATGGTTGCTCATTAAGCAGACAAAAAGCCGTTTTTGCGAGACACGGCAATTTTTTCCCGACCATTTTCACTTTTACTTAAAGATGACAGAAATGTGACAACACAGGACTGTCTTCTCTGGAATGATTATGACGTAAGGAAATTCTAATGAAAAAGCGTGTTCTTGCCCTTTGCCTGGCCAGTTTCTTCTCCGTTAACGCCTTTGCTCTGGTTCCCCCCGGGAACGATGTCACCACCAAGCCCGATCTCTACTATCTGACCAATGCCCAGGCCATCGACAGCCTGGCGCTGTTGCCGCCGCCGCCGGCGGTGGGCAGTATCGCGTTCTTAAACGATCAGGCGATGTATGAGCAGGGGCGTCTGCTGCGCAATACCGAGCGCGGGAAGCTGGCGGCAGAAGATGCCAACCTCAGCGCGGGCGGCGTGGCCAATGCCTTCTCCAGCGCCTTTGGTTCCCCAATCACCGAGAAAGACGCGCCTCAGCTCCACAAACTGCTGACCAATATGATTGAAGACGCCGGCGATCTGGCGACCCGCGGCGCGAAAGAGAAATACATGCGCATTCGCCCGTTTGCGTTCTATGGCGTCTCCACCTGCAACACCACCGAGCAGGACAAGCTGTCGAAAAACGGCTCTTACCCGTCCGGGCATACCTCTATCGGCTGGGCCACCGCCCTGGTGCTGGCGGAGATCAACCCGCAGCGGCAAAATGAAATTTTGAAGCGCGGCTATGAGCTCGGCGAGAGCCGGGTGATCTGCGGCTATCACTGGCAGAGCGATGTCGATGCGGCGCGCATCGTCGGCTCCGCGGTGGTCGCTACGCTGCACACCAACCCGGCCTTCCAGCAGCAGTTGCAGAAAGCCAAAGACGAATTCGCCAAAACGCAGAAGTAACGTCATCGCCGTTGAACTCCCGGATGCGGCGCCTGGCGCGCCTTGTCCGGGCGACAAAAACCGCGATTGATTCGAATGGTAGGGGTTGTAGGCCGGGTCAGGCGCGAGCTGCCACCCGGCATAGATGCGGCTCCGAGCCTGCTTCCATCGCCCGGCGGCGCTGCGCTTGCGCGGCCAGCCGGACGGTTCCCTCTCCCTCCGGGAGAG
>NZ_KV793012.1:1124-29164 GCF_001808325.1 Klebsiella sp. HMSC16C06 | reverse complement strand
GTCAGCACCGGCAGTTTCAGTCGCACAAGTGGGTAAATTAATGACTGGCTGCTCGGACCGTAGGCCGGGTCAGGCGCAGCCGCCACCCGGCGAAATGACGGGTGTGGTGCCTGAAAGCGTGCCCGGCGGCGCCCCTTTATTCCTGATGGCGGGTGACGTTGAGGATCTTCGCGCTGGCGCCGACCGGGAAATTGCTGAGGGCGCCGAAATCGCTGCCCTGATAGCCCATGATCTTGCCGTCGGTGCGCATCTGCTGCAGATCGATCAGGATCACCCCCAGCGTGGGAATGATTTTCTCCCGCCAGACGAACAGATAGAGATCCTCAGCCACCTGCACATAGTGGCAGCGATCGACATCCGCCAGCCCCTTTTCCACACCGTCCAGACACTGCCAGGTGTAAAAATTGTCGTTGAGATAGATGTGCTCATAGCGCTCGGTCGGGCTGTAGGTGTACTGATTGCGCATGCCAATGAGCGCATCGGTAAAGTCCGGCAGCGGCCCCGACTGCTCATCCAGGCGGGCAAAAACAAACCGTGCCTCTACCGCGGTCAGCGGCAGGCCTTGCTCCACCCGGCTGAAGGCGTCCAGCCGCGCGGCGGCTTCGTCCGGCAGCTGGCCGTAGACCAGGGTGGCGTTGCGCTGTGTCAGGTTGCATACCGCGCTAATGCTGGCGTTATCCCGCTCCGGGTCAAGGAAGTCGATAAACAGAATGTCCGGGCGCAGGGCGGTTGCCCGCCAGGGCGCGCGCTTGTCGTTCCAGCTGAGCGTCTGGTCATCTTCGATAACCAACTGCTGCGGCTTACTGCCTGCGACATAAAAAGTAAAGGTTTCGCCGGCGGGCAGGCTGGTGGTGGCGAGTAAATTACCGTGTGGCGCAAAACCATCGGCCAGCGCGCCGACCTGGATAAATACGGCTTCTGAAGTCATAGGGGCTCCTGAACAGAGTAGGGCGTTAGGCAAACGCCAGAGTGGGAACATCGACGATACTGGCGCCGCCGTCGGCGACCAGCGTGGCGCCGCTGATGATGGCGGCCTGCGGCGAACAGAGAAACTGACAGGCCTCGGCTATCTCCTCGGGGCTGGCGGGGCGGCGCAGCGGAACATCGCGACAGACCCGCTGATAAGCCTCCGTCAGCAATAGCCCTTCTGCCTGCATCAGCGGGCGCATCTCTTCATCCGCCATCGGCGTCGTGACCCAGCCGGGACAGATGGCGTTGGCGCGTACCCCCTGTGGGCCGTAATCGCGGGCGACGGAACGCATCAGGCCAATTAAGGCGTGTTTGGCGGTGACGTAGCCGCAGGCCTGCGGCCCGGCGGCGAGTGAGGCGATGGAGGCGACAAACAGGACATTGCCTCGGCGGGCAATGAGCGAGGGCAGACAGGCGCGAACGCTGGCGAACGCGCTGGTGAGATTGCTGTCCAGCGCCTCGCGCCACTGGCTGTCGCTGGTCTCGGCGGCGGGGCTGTTGCCCATCCCGCCGGCGCTGCAGATGAGGACATCAATACCGCCAGCCTGGTCGAGGATCGCCGGCAGCAGCCGCTGACCCCAGACCTCGCCGTCGGCGGCATCGCCCACCAGCGCCGTGGCGCCGGTCTCATCGGCGACAGCCTGCAATGGCGCTTCGCGCCGTCCGGTAATAAACACCCGGTCGCCCGCGGCGCACATCAGCCGCGCGCAGGCGGCGCCAATTCCGGTTCCACCGCCGGTGATCACCACGACTCTCGCCATTCGCTCTCTCCTGTTATGGGGTCTTCGATTACCTTAAAAAGCGCGTCAGGTCCCGGCTATCGTCCGGAAGAACGATAGCCGTGGCGGTTAATGGATCTCTCTCACAGGGCGCCGTTCTCATTATTTCGGCAACAGCGGGTCAGGCGTCATCACATGATTACGCCGCGGCGAAAATTAATTGCATCCTGTTAAGGGTATAAGTGAAAAAAAACAGAAATCCATCGTTCTTTAGGATGAGAATGACGCGTCGGGGATAGGTTTTTTTTATCACCAGGGGCAGGTACGCCGGGTGTTAATCTTTTTTGTTTATATTTTAACGCGGCTATCGTAAAGCATGGCGGGTGTGTTTTTTAAATGCTTTATATAACAATGATTTGTTGAAAATTATGTAACGGCTATCACATTGTTAATATGTTAATGATTGTGTTACTTAAATGTGAAATGTATGCTTCAATTATCAGTAGTCATCCATGTGTCATGTACCATCATCTCGACGGGGAGGCCCTATCATGTCTGCTTTGTTAAAAGCCAGCCGTAATGATGCGATAATAGCCCGTTGTTTACAGACTATTTCCCAGCTAATTCCACTGACTTCAGCGGTCTTTTATCGAGTAAATAATCGTTTAAAACCCGAAAGCTATATATTGCATAATATTTCCGATAATACGCACCAACAATATCTGGAAAACTTCCAGCCGCTGGATCCGCTTCTGCCCTCGCATTTTAGCCACCAGAACACCACCGTGGCGGCGATGACGCCGCGGCTCTGCGACCGCAACCGCCATTACTATCATGAATTCATGTTGCCGAATAACGTACGCGACATGACCGAGATCTTTATTCGCCGCGAGCGGCGGATCATCGCCGGTATCTCGCTGATGCGCGACGTGCCTTTCTCCAGCGAAGAGCGCCAGCGGGCTCAGGCGGTGCTGCCGCTGGTGGAGCTGGCCATTCGCGACTGTCTGCAGGAAGACGATGACCTGCCCGCCATCCTGACGGCGAAAGAGCGGGAAATCGTCGGCATGGTGCGCGAAGGCGCCAGCAATAAGCTGATTGCCCGCCAGCTGGATATCTCGCTCTCGACGGTAAAAACGCACCTGCGCAACATTTTCGCCAAGACCGAAGTGGTCAATCGTACCGAACTGGTTTCCCGAACCTGGATGCCGGCCGCTCAGCGTACGCTGCATCTGTGATCTGACTTTCGCATCCCGCGCGCGCCGTGGCAGCACGGCGTTTTCCTGATGCCTGTGGGTATCACTCCCTGGAGGATCCTCCGGGGGGAGGCTTTTTTGACCGGAGCACGCCTACGATGTCGAGTACCCCTCTCACTGATAATGCGCTTTCCCGGCCCGCCGGGCTGGTGGTCTCCCTGCGTTTGCTGGCGGCGATCGTGATTTTTGCCGCTATTGCGCCGGGTATTCTGATGACCGCGCCGGCGGTGGCGGCGCAGCTGGCCAGCGAATGGCAGCTTAAACCTGGGCAGATCGGCTGGCTGTTCTCGGCGGAGCTGGGGGCGATGAGTCTGGCGACGCTCCCGGCGTGGTGGTGGATGAGCCGCCTCGACTGGCGGCGGGTCGCCCTGATGGCCGGGGTGGTGTTTCTGACCGCCAACCTCGCCTCGGCGGTGGTCACCCAGTACGAGACGCTGCTGGCGGCGCGCTTTCTCGCCTCGCTGGCGGGCGGCACGCTGATGATTTTGTGTATCAGCTGCGCGGCGGGGACGCCGAACCCGTCGCGGGTCTACGCCTTTTGGGTGCTCGGGCAACTGCTGTTAGGCATGCTTGGCCTGCTGGTGCTGCCCGGCCTGTTCGCGACCTTTGGCCTGAAGGTGGTTTATCTGATCCTCGCCGCCATTATGCTCTGCTGTTTGCCGCTGGTGTCCGCTTTCCCTCCGCGCTTTCAACCGCTCTCTGCCTCCCACCAGCAGCCGTCGACGGCGCTGTGGCGTCAGGCGCTGGCGGTGCTGGCGGTACTCACTTTCTATATCAGCCTCAGCGCAGTGTGGACCTTTATCGGCACCATCGGCAGCGCGGCGGGGCTAACCCCGACGCAGGTCGGTCTGGTGCTGGCGGCGGCGACGGTTTGCGGCATTATCGGCGCCGGCGGCGCGGCGCTGCGGGGTACCCAGCGGGCCGATCGTTTACCGGTGTGGCTGGGCTACGGCCTGCTGATCGTCAGCGTTGGGCTGCTGATCGGCCAGCCGCTGCTGGTGCGCTACGCCATCGCGGCGCTGCTGTTTAAGTTCACCTGGACCTTCGTGCTGCCCTTTATTCTTGCCCGTGTGGCCGGGCTCGATAGCAACGGCCGGCTGATGAACAGCATCAATCTGGTGATCGGCGGCGGCATGGCGGCCGGTCCGGCCTTAGCCGGGGCCTTACTGCAGCGTTTTGCCAGCGCCGACCCGCTGCTGGCGGCGGCAGGCGTCTGCGCGCTGCTGTCATTGATTTTGATTGCGGCGGCGTCCGCCGCCGGGAAGAGTTAGCCCACGGGAGGATAGAGTGAAAAGAAAAACCGGTTTCTTCTTTGATGAACGTTGTTTCTGGCACAGTACCGGCCTGCACGCGGTGACGCTGCCGGTGGGCGGGTGGGTGCAGCCGCCCGCCGGTGGCGGCCATGCTGAATCGCCG
Organism: Klebsiella sp. HMSC16C06; assembly: GCF_001808325.1. Taxonomy (NCBI): domain Bacteria; kingdom Pseudomonadati; phylum Pseudomonadota; class Gammaproteobacteria; order Enterobacterales; family Enterobacteriaceae; genus Klebsiella; species Klebsiella sp. HMSC16C06. Next base: position 24,807 of record NZ_KV793012.1, on the reverse strand, counting down.
GAGACCAAACGGCGGATGAAAAACCTGATGGACGTCTCCGGGCTGACGCCGCAGCTGGCGCTGCGCAGCGCGGCGCCGGCGAGCCTTGAGGACCTGCGGCGGATCCACCCCGACAGCTATCTGGAGCGCTTCAAGGCGATCAGCGATAACGGCGGTGGCATGCTCGGCAAAGAGGCGCCGCTGGGGCCGGGCAGTTATGAAATCGCCTGTCTTTCCGCCGGGCTGGCCTGTGCGGCGGTGGAAGCGGTGCTGGAGGGGGAGCTGGATAATGCCTATTCGCTGTCGCGCCCGCCCGGACACCACTGTCTGCCGGACCAGTCGATGGGATTTTGTTTCCTCGCCAATATTCCCATTGCCGTCGAGCGGGCGAAAGCGCAGCTGGGGCTGGGCAAGGTGGCGATCATTGACTGGGATGTTCACCACGGCAACGGCACCCAGCATATCTACCTGCAGCGCGACGACGTACTGACTATCTCCTTGCATCAGGACGGCTGCTTCCCGCCGGGCTACGCCGGCGAGGACGATCGCGGCGTGGGCGCGGGCGAAGGTTACAACATTAATATTCCGCTGCTGGCCGGGGCGGGGGATGACAGCTGGCGCTATGCGCTGGAAACTATCGTCATTCCTGCGCTGGCGCGTTTTGAGCCGGAGCTGATTATTATCGCCTGCGGCTATGACGCCAACGCCATGGATCCATTAGCGCGGATGCAGCTACATAGCGACAGCTTCCGGGCGATGACCGAACAGGTCCAGCAGGCGGCGGATCGCCTGTGCGGCGGGAAACTGGTGATGGTGCACGAGGGCGGCTACGCCGAATCCTACGTGCCGTTCTGCGGCCTGGCGGTGATGGAAACGCTGAGCGGTATCCGTACCGAGGTCCAGGATCCGCTGCGGGAATTTATTCAGCAGCAGCAGCCGCGGGCGGAGTTCGCGCAGTTCCAGAGGCAGGCTATCGATCGGCTGGCGCAACGGTTTGGTCTGCTATAAAACGCCTCAGCTTCCCCGCTGTGATGGCGGGGAAGTCAATGCTTTCCCTTCTGCGATTCCACCGCGCATCCACTGACTTACCGCCTGATTAAACATCGCCAGCACGCTTAGCAGCAGCATCCGCTGCTGCGCTTCCAGCCGCAGATAACGGCGCAGCGGCGGCATTTTACAGACCACTTCGCTGGCGGCCCAGGGTTCAATGCTGCAGCGCCAGCCGCTACTATCAAAGGTCAGCGAAAAGCGGCGGTAATCCAGCTCGCTTAAGGTCTGCTGGAGATTAGGAAAACCGTTGAGATAGCTGGCGAGTTCCTCGCTGCCTTTGCCGCCGATAAAGCGGATCGGCTGGCGTTTCCACCAGCCGGATTGATGGGCGCGAATGTTACCGCGCACGGGCCGGGTCACCGGCCCCTCGACGACAAACTCGCAGCTGTGAATGCTGGCCATAAACAGCCGCTTCTGACGCACGCTGAAGGTCACGGCGGTGGCGTCGTTCAATCGCAGCAATGCGCTGCGTTCGCTCAGCTTTTCGCACGGCCAGCCCGCCAGATCGCGCTGCACCGCGTTCATTAACGGCGTCTCAAACCAGGGGACGGAGGACATCTGGCGTCATCTCCCCGCGGGTCTGTTTTTCATAATTGTTGATGGCGCGCTCCACCACCTCTTCCACTACCAGCGGCTTGAACGGATTGACGCGCTGCACACACACCGTCCAGAACAGGGCGTAAGCGGCGGTCAGGCCGAGCATTATGCCGAACGGTACCAGCACCTGGCGGCTGTCCATCCCGGGCGGCGTGATATTGACGATAGCGATGATGATCCCGACGCTGGAGATAATCTGCGGCAGCGGGAACCACGGCGAGCGGTAGGCGCGCGGCAGGTCCGGGCGGCGAATGCGCAGCATCACCACCGACAGCGTCACCAGCAGATAGGCGACGCCCCAGGCGCAGACCGCGGCGAGGATCAGCGGCACGATGCGGTCCAGATCGCCGTTCAGATACCAGGCGTGCAGGCAGGGGATCGCCACCCCGATGGCGATGGCGATCACCGGCGTCTTAAAGCGCGGGTGCAGCCAGGTCAGGAAACGGGGCAGCGCGCCGTCCAGCGCCATGCCGTAGATAATACGCGGCACGGCGGCCATCAGCGTATTGATGGTGGCGCAGCCGGCCAGCAGCAGCCCAACCCCCAGCCAGTACTGGCCGGCGTGGCCCATCACCCGTTCGGCGAAGGCCGGGATCGCCATCGGTGTATCCAGCAGATGGACGTTGTTGGCCGCGTCGAGCACGGTATTCTCCACCTGGCGGTTGATCGCCGCGCCGTAGATAAACATGCAGCTGGCGACCCCCAGCAGGCCCAGCGCCATCGCCCGCGGAATAGTGCGGTGGGCCTGTTTAATCTCCGGCGCCATCGGCGTCACCAGTTCGCAGCCGACGAACATAAACATCGCCATGCCGATATAGCCGAACAGACCGTTGATATCGCTGATGTTCAGCGGCGTGCCGAACCAGCCGGAAAGATGAGTCACCGGCGCCATAAAAATGCCACACAGGCCGAAAATAGTCAGTGTGGTCCACATGCCGAAGGTCAGCACCACTTCGACCTTGCCGAAGATTTCCACGCCGATGGCGTTGAGCAAGCCGAAAATCACCACCATGCCGACACCCACCATCCAGGTGTTCTGGTGGGCGGCCATCTGAGCGTTGATCGATTCGAAGTTTACCAGCGCCATAATGCCCGCCAGGATCGTCTCCGCCGTCCCGGCGAAAATATGGACGATCAGATAGGCGCACAGCGCGCCGGTGATAGCGAAGAAGCGGCCCATGCCGCAGGCGATATAGTCGTACACCGAACCGGTGGTAGGAATGAGCGTCGCCGCCTCGGCAAAGGTGGTGACCTGCGCCTGCATCATAATAAAGGCCAGCAGCACCGCCAGCGCGAAGGTATCGCCGCCCATGCCGAAGCCGCTGGTGACCGTCAGGATCACCGGGCTGGCCATGATCAGCCCGACGGAGCTGGCGAGGGTGGTCGGGAAGCCGACGACGCCGCGCTCAAGATGGCTGGCGAGTCTGTTACTAAACATAGTCAACCTCTGCACAATAATGGGGTAGGGCAGGGAATAGCCAGCGCCACTCCCGGATAGTCATAATTTAGGCGGGCATCCTGCTCAATGAATATCGTCCGGAAGGTGGAGGGCGGCGCATGATTCTGTGACGCAGTCGATGAATGTCGCGGTGGATAAACAACATGACCCCGAAAACCGGGGCCATCCGTCTTGCCACGTTGCGCGTATTTCTGCCGGATGGCGGCTGCGCCTTATCCGGCCTACGGTCCGTGCGGCCTGCCTTTAATTTATTCACCATGCTGACTGAAACGCCGGTGTTGGCGGCCTCAAAACCCCCGGTGGCGCTGCTGCTTACCGGGGCTACAGCGCTGTGCGATTTGGTAGCCCGGAGAAGGCGCAATGCGCCGCCTCCGGGTCCCCCTGTGCGCTCCCTGCGCCGCCGGGCATTATCAGCGTGTTAGCGCGTCTCGACGTTCGCCAGGTAGTGCTTCACAAAGCGCGGCGTCAGGATTTTCCACTCCACTTCGGTGCCCTGTTTAACAAACCAGCTGTCGCCCGGCGCAAAGCGCTGCGGCTCGCCACCGGCGACGGTCAGCTCCACTTCGCCTTCCAGCACGGTGGCATGCTCGGTAAACGGATAGGTCATGGTAAAGCTCCCCTCAGTGGACGAAAACAGTCCGCAGGTAAAGGCGTCCTGCGGCTCGCCGTAGATCATCGCCCCGGCCACCTGCGGGTCTCCCGCGGTCGGCGTCGCGCCGAGCAGGCTGACGCTGCCGATCGGCTGCAGGTCAGGTACCGGGTGTTTAAGTTTAAAAGCGTGCATAGCGTTCTCCTGGTTAACTCCGGCCTTTCCAGAAACCGGCGGTTTGATGCATCAATTTTCCGGCTGTGACTAATAGCAAGCGCAGGCTGTCACGGCCGTGGATGGTCGCGTGGGGGATGCTGCTCAGCAGGCGATAGCGGTCGGAACCGCCGTTGATCCCTTCGGCGAGGATTTTGCACACGATGTGCGACGGGGTGACGCCGAAGCCGGAGTACCCCTGGACGTAAAAGACGTTGTTGTGATCGCGTAGGGTGCCGATCTGCGGGAACAGGTTGGCGCTACAGGCCATCGGCCCGCCCCAGGCGAAATCGATCTTCACATCCTTCAGATAGGGGAAGACCTCCGCCAGCAGGGTGCGATTCCAGGCGGCGAAATCGTTCGGCGTATATTCCACAAAGCGAGTCGCGCTGCCGAACAACAGGCGATTTTCCCGGGTGACGCGGTAGTAGTTAATCACCGGGCGAATATCGCTGAAGGCGCCGCGCAGTGGGCTGATGCGCTCGATCAGTTCATCGGAAAGAGGCTCGGTCGACACCTGATAGGAGTAGGTCACCAGCGTCTTGTTGTAGATCTCCGGCTCCATATTGTTGAGGAAGCTGTCGCAGGCCCACAGTAGTTTGGCGGCTTTGACGCTGCCCATCGCGGTGCGTACCCGCACCTGTTTGCCGTAATTCACCTCCACCACTGGCGAGGATTCGAAGATCTTTACCCCCAGCGAATGGGCGGCCTGCGCCGAACCGAGCAGCATATTGAGCGAATGGATCTGCCCGCCGCCCATATGTTTCAGCGCGCCGCAGTAGACCTCGGAGCCAACCACCTGCTGCACCTCTTTGCCGGTATACAGTTCGATTTCTTCATCCGGGGTAGCGGCTTTAAACTCCTTCTCCCACTGGCGCAGCGTTTTGAGCTGCCGCTGGTTATAGGCGAGATAGCCGTAGCCGGGGACGAAATCGGCGTCGATATGGTATTTGCGGATGCGTTCGCGAATGATGCCCGCGCCGAGGTTGGCGATTTTAAACAGCGTCTCCAGCCCCTCTTTGCCGACGTGCTTTTTCACCGCTTCGATGTCGTGACCGATACCGGCCATCACCTGGCCGCCGTTGCGCCCGGTACCGCCGTAGCCAAGATGGCGCGCCTCCAGCACCACCACGTTGGTGATACCCTGTTCCGCCAGCTCAAGGGCGGTGTTAATCCCCGAGAAGCCGCCGCCGATAATCACCACGTCGGCTTCAATATCTTCCCGCAGCGCCGGGAAATGGAGGTGGTATTTCTTCGTCGCGCCGTAGTAGTTCAGCGCATCGATTTTAATGTTCATCGCGTTACCCTGTGGTCTTGCCTGGCTCAAGGTCCTCATCACAGCACGCCATGCGGGCGTTGAATATCGTCCGGAAGAATGACGTTCTTTAGAACGATGGGCGGCGCAGAGCAACCGTGCTGTGATAGGCCAACTTTGCTAAAAAAACGGGTGCTGACGATGAGCGAGATAACCTTACTGGCGGAAGTGACCGCCTTTTTACGCCAGCCACACGGGCAGTTTATTGCCGGTCAACGTGAGGCGGGCCACGGCGCGCCGTTCGCGGTGGTTAACCCGGCCACCGGTCAGGCAATTGCTGAGGTGACGGCAGCGGATGTGGATCAGGCGGATCGCGTCATGGAGAGCGCCCGCCAGGCGTTCAGTCAGTGGCGTGAGATGCCGACGCTGGCGCGCGGTACGCTGCTGTTGAAGCTGGCGGATGCCCTGGCTGAGCATCGCGAAGCGCTGGCGCAGCTGGAAAGTCTCTGCTCCGGCAAGACCATCATGCTGGCGCGGATGTTGGAGCTGGATCAATCGGTGGCGTTTTTGCGCTACTTCGCCGGCTGGGCGGGGAAAGTCACCGGCGAAACGCTGGATGTCTCGCTCCCCTCCATGAACGGTGAGAAATATACCGCCTTCACCCGCCGCCAGCCGCTGGGGGTGGTGGTCGGCATCGTGCCGTGGAACTTCTCCATCATGATTGCCATCTGGAAGCTGGCGGCGGCCCTGGTCTGCGGCTGCACCATCGTCCTCAAACCGAGCGAGTATACGCCGCTGACGCTGCTGCGCGTGGCGGAGCTGGCGAAAGCGGTGGGTATCCCGGATGGGGTGATTAACGTGGTCAACGGCACCGGCGGCGAGATTGCCCAGCGGCTGATGACGCATCCGGCCTGCGCCAAGGTGAGCTTCACCGGCTCGGTGGCCACCGGTGAAAAAGTCCAGCAGTCGGCCTGCGCGTCAGGTAAACGGGTGACCCTTGAACTGGGGGGCAAAAACGCCGCGCTGTTCCTCGATGACCTGACGCCGGAGGCGATGGTCAACGGCATTATTGAAGCCGGCTACCTGAACCAGGGGCAGATTTGCGCCGCTGCGGAGCGTTTTTATCTGCCGCAGGGCAAACTGGATGCAGTGCTGGCGCTGCTGAAAGACAAGCTCAGCGCCTTCGCGCCGGGATCGCCGCTGGATGAACAGACGCTGATGGGGCCGCTGGCCAACCGCCAGCAGTACGAGAAAGTGCTCAAACTGATCCAGACCGCGCGCGACGAGGGGGATACCATCGTCTGCGGCGGCGAAGCGCTGCCGGGAGAGGGGTATTTCCTGCAGCCGACTGCGGTCAAAGTCCGCAGCGAAGAGAGCACCCTGATGCGCGAGGAGACCTTCGGTCCGGTATGCAGCTTTATCGGCTATCGCAGTGAAGAAGAGGCGCTGGCGCGGATCAATGCGTCGCCATATGGCCTGGCGGCCAGCGTCTGGTCCGATAATATTCGCCAGGCGCTGCGCTACTCGGAGGCGATTGACGCCGGCATCGTGTGGGTCAATATGCATACCTTCCTCGACCCGGCGGTACCGTTCGGCGGCATGAAGGGCTCGGGCATCGGACGCGAATTCGGCAGCGCGTTTATCGATGATTATACGGAGCTGAAGTCGGTGATGGTGCGCTATTAACCGCCGCTCAGCGACATAGCGCAGGCATTTGTCGTTTTGCGCCAGATGGGCGACACATCCTGCGCCTTCTGGCCCTGAAACCGGGAGGGGGCACTGCCTCGCTTCCGGGACTCTTTTTCCCTTCGCGGATCCTTTCTTCCCCTCGTTATCCGCCATTGCCGTAAAAAAAATCAGCAGATTATCTTTTTTGCCCGCCAGGACTTGTTTGATATTAGATAATGAGTATAGTTCTCATTCTCTTTTTCATTCGTAATTTTGGCAAGGTTCGAGCTGCGCCAGTGAGTCGTTCACTAAGAGTCGCGAAGGCGTAGGGTGACGTAAAGACAGCAGGCTGGAAACAGACAATATCGGTCGCTGCGCGTCCATCGGGTCATTGATTTTTTATAGGGTTGATCCAATGAAATACACACTTCCGACGTTGACGCTGGCCATCAGCGCGGCGTTAAGCGGCTGCGCGACGCCTCATTCCTCTGCCGTTTCCCAACCGGTTGTCGACTCGCCAGCCCCTAACGTGGCGCAACCGCTGCAGCGCCAGCTAGCGGAAGGGCTGTACGAGATGGCGTTAAGCCCGCAGGGTGATGCGCTGTACGTCGCCAGCGCCGAAGGCTTTAAAAATGTGCAGGGCGGGGCGGTCTACACACTGGATCCACACACCCTCAATACCATCGGCCTGACGCACACCGATCTGAAAAACTTCGCTTTACAGCTCTCTGCGGAGGGTAAAACGCTGTATGTCAGCAATTCGCTGGACGGCGGCATCAGCGCTATCGACACCGCCACCGGCAAGGTAAAAAACCGCCTGCTGTTCAGCGAGCGCAATGAAAAAGGTCGCCCTTATGGGGCCCGCCAGCTGCTGTTGCTGAACAATACTCTCTACGTTGGTGCGGTCGCCGACCCGGCGCAAATCTGGGTGGTTGACGCCACCACTCTGAAGCTGAAAACACGGATTAAAAATACCGGTAAATGGATGACCGGCCTGCACTACTCCGCACAAACCGGTCGCGTGTACGCCGCTAACGGCAGCGGTGAAATTCTGGTGATCAACCCACATAACCAGCGCATTGAACAGCGCTGGAAGCCGCTGGGCGACAAGCCAGCGCTGCTGCTTAATATGGCCGAAGATAGCGACACCGGCCGCCTGTTTGTGACTGATAACTCGAAAGCGAAAACCACTCTGGTGCTGGATATCCACAGCGGCAAGCTGCTTAAACAGCTCGACGTCGGCGATTCGCTGGCAGTGCAGTTCAATAAGAAACGCCACGAAATTTATATTTCGCAGCGTGAATCCGGCAAGGTTATCAGCCTTGACGCCAGCCGCTACACGCTGAAGAAAAGCTGGGCGCTGCCGGCCAATCCCAACAGCCTGCTGCTTTCCGCCGATGGTCAGACGCTATTTGTCACCGTCAAACAGCCCTTCAATAAAGACCACTCCACAAAAGGCCCGGACAGCGTCGTACGCATTGACCTGAACGCGCAATAAAAATAACGGGTCCGGCGACGGGCCCTTTGATTCATTTATCCTCATCCATGGGGCAAATTATGCACACCACGCACTATTCATCCTTCCCGCTGCGTAAAACGCTGCTGGCCTTAGCCATCGGCGCTGCCAGTCAAACGGCGATGGCCGCGGACGCTGCCGCCGCGAAGCAACCTGGCGAAGAGACCCTCATCGTCGAGGCTAACGAAACCAGCGATTTTAAATCCGGCGGCGACCTGGTGGTTCCGGCATTCCTCGACGGGCAGATCGCTCACGGCGGCCGTCTGGGGATGCTTGGCGAACAAAAGGCGATGGACGTTCCTTTTAACGTTATCGGCTATACCTCGAAGCTGATTCAGGATCAGCAGGCGAAAACCATCGCCGATGTCGTCAGTAACGACGCTGGCGTGCAGGCCGTACAGGGCTACGGCAACTTCGCCGAGACCTATCGAATCCGCGGGTTTAAGCTCGATGGCGATGACATGACCATGGGCGGCCTGGCGGGCGTGGTGCCGCGTCAGGTGATGGACACCCAGATGCTGGAGCGCGTTGAAATTTTCAAAGGAGCTAACAGCCTGCTTAACGGTGCGGCCAGCAGCGGCGTCGGCGGGATGATTAACCTTGAGCCGAAACGGGCGGAAGATCTGCCGACCGCGCGCGTTGGCGTCGACTATACCTCTGATTCTCAGGTGGGCGGCACCCTCGACCTGGGACGCCGTTTCGGCGACAACAACCAGTTCGGCGCCCGGGTCAACCTGGTGCATCGCGAGGGTGAAGGCGCTATCGATAATGATAAACGTCGTACTACGCTGGCTTCGCTGGGGCTTGATTACCGCGGCGACCGTTTCCGCTCCTCGCTCGATTTCGGCTACCAGAAGAAAACGTTCCACGGCGGTACGATGGGCGTCAATATCAGCGGCGTGGATTTCGTTCCGGCGCTGCCGGACAACAGCAAAAACTACAGCCAGAAGTGGGGCTATAGCGATATCGAAAGCGAATTCGGCATGGCGAAGGCAGAATATGACCTGACCGATAGCTGGACGGTATACAGCGCCCTCGGCGGCCAGCATTCGCATGAAATTGGCACCTACAGCGCGCCGAAGCTTCTGAATAAAAACGGCGATGCGACGGTGGGCCGCCTGGATACTAACCGCATTATCGACGCGATCAGCGGCATGGGCGGGGTACGCGGCGATTTCAATACCGGCGCGATTTCGCATAAGGTGAACCTCGGCTATGCGGCGCAGGTGCATACCGATGCTACCGCCTGGCGGATGTCGGCGAAGAATCCGACCACCAATATCTATGACAACCGTGATGTGGCGATGCCGGATAACGCCTATTTTGGCGGCAACTACCACGATCCGCTGGTCACCTCGCGCAGCCGTACGCAGGGCTGGCTGCTGAGTGATACCCTCGGCTTCTTTAACGATAAAGTGCTGTTTACCGCCGCCGCTCGTCATCAGAAAGTGGTTGTGCGCAACTACAGCAACGCCACCGGGCTGGAAGATACTTCTTCGCGTTATACCCAAAGCCGCTGGATGCCGACGTTTGGCCTGGTGTACAAGCCGTGGGAGCAGCTGTCGCTGTATGCTAACCATACCGAAGCGCTGCAGCCGGGCTCTGTGGCGCCGACGACGGCGGCCAATGCCGGGCAGAGTACCGGGATCGCGCACTCGAAGCAGGACGAAGTGGGCGTCAAGATCGACTACGGAACGATCGGCGGATCGCTGGCGCTGTTTGAAATCAAAAAACCGAACGCTATTTCCGATACCGCTGGCAATTACGGCCTCGACGGCGAGCAGCGTAACCGCGGCGTAGAGATGAACGTCTTCGGCGAGCCGATGCTGGGGCTGCGTCTTAACGCCAGTACGGTGTGGCTGGATGCCAAACAAACTAAAACCGCTAAAGGCGCAACCGACGGTAAAGATGCCATCGGGGTGGCTAACTTCTACGCAGTGCTCGGCGCCGAGTATGATATCAAGCCGGTGGAAGGCCTGACCGCCACCGCGCGCGTCAATCATAGCGGGTCGCAGTATGCCGATGCGGCCAATACCAAGAAGCTGGATAGCTACACCACCCTGGATTTAGGCCTGCGCTATCGTATGCGCCTGAACGCCGACCAGAACGAAATGACCTGGCGCGTCGGGGTGACCAACGTGACCAACGAGAAGTACTGGTCTGGCATTGACGATACCGGTACCTATCTGTTCGAAGGCGATCCGCGTACCGTGCGCGTCTCAATGAGCTACGACTTCTGACGCTAAAAAAGCGGGGCGGGCGGCTGACGCTCGCCCCGCGCAACTTGCGACAATTCCCCCTAAGTGATAAAAGGTGCCCCTTCACAAAAACACACAGGGGAACGACGTGAAAGACGCGTCAACGTCGTCGGATGCCGTAGAAGAGAGCGGCCCGACGCTTCATCGCGGTTTACAGAACCGACACATTCAACTTATCGCCCTTGGCGGCGCGATTGGTACCGGCCTGTTTCTTGGCATTGGTCCTGCGATTCAAATGGCTGGCCCGGCGGTCTTATTGGGCTACGCCGTGGCCGGGATTGTCGCTTTTCTGATCATGCGCCAGCTGGGCGAGATGGTGGTGGAAGAGCCAGTATCCGGCTCCTTTGCCCACTTTGCCTACAAATACTGGGGCCCGTTCGCTGGTTTCCTGTCCGGCTGGAACTACTGGGTGATGTTCGTGCTGGTGGGAATGGCGGAGCTGACCGCCGCCGGGATCTACATGCAGTACTGGCTCCCCGACGTGCCCACCTGGGTTTGGGCGGCGGCCTTCTTCCTCATTATTAACGCCGTCAACCTGGTCAACGTCCGTCTGTATGGCGAAGCGGAGTTCTGGTTCGCACTGATTAAGGTGCTGGCGATTATCGGCATGATTGCCTTTGGCCTGTGGATGCTGTTTGGCGGCCACGGCGGCAGCAAAGCCGGGTTCGACAACCTGTGGAAACACGGCGGCTTCCTCGCCACCGGCTGGCACGGTCTTATTCTGTCGCTGGCGGTGATTATGTTCTCCTTCGGCGGGCTGGAGCTTATCGGCATCACCGCCGCCGAAGCGCAAAACCCGGAAAAGAGCATCCCGAAAGCGGTCAACCAGGTGGTTTATCGTATCCTGCTGTTCTATATCGGTTCACTGGTGGTGCTGCTGGCGCTCTACCCGTGGGTGGAGATCAAATCCGACAGCAGCCCGTTTGTGATGATTTTCCATCATCTCGACAGCAACATGGTGGCCTCCGCGCTGAACTTCGTCATTCTGGTGGCCTCGCTGTCGGTCTATAACAGCGGTGTGTACTCCAACAGCCGGATGCTGTTCGGCCTGTCGGTGCAGGGCAATGCGCCGACGTTCCTCGCCCGCGTCAGCAAACGCGGCGTGCCGGTGAATTCGCTGCTGCTGTCAGGCGTCATTACCTCGCTGGTGGTGGTGCTGAACTACCTGCTGCCGCATGAAGCGCTGGGGCTGCTGATGGCCCTGGTGGTGGCGACGCTGCTCCTGAACTGGATCATGATCTGTATGGCGCACCTGAAGTTCCGTGCCGCCCAGCGCCGCAAAGGGCGTGAATCGAAGTTCAAAGCGCTGCTGGCGCCCGCCAGCAACTACTTCTGCATTGCTTTCCTTGGGTTGATTCTGGTGCTGATGTGCACTATCGACGGCATGCGCCTGTCGGCAATCCTGCTGCCGGTGTGGATCCTGTTCCTGTTTATCGCCTTCAAACTGCTGCGCCGCCCGGCGTAAGCGAGACGTCCCGCCGTCCGGCGGGGCTGCCTGCCTTTTTATTGTGATCCTCTTCGCAGGTGGGGAATTTGCCTGACGATCTTCTTTTTGTAATCGATTACTTTTGTGTTGAGCGATTTTGTAATCGATTACTTTTCTGAGGGCGAGCAACATGGTCACAACAACAGAAGGTCGGGAAAGTGTCCGCGTGAGCCACCGTTTTCTGGTGCCGCGGTTGTCGTTAATGATGTTTATGCAGTTCTTTATCTGGGGCAGCTGGTCGGTGACCCTGGGGCTGGTGATGACCCGCTATGAGATGTCACTGCTGATCGGCGATGCGTTCTCCGCCGGGCCGATCGCCTCCATTCTGTCCCCCTTTGTGCTGGGGATGCTGGTGGACCGCTTTTTCGCCTCGCAGAAGGTGATGGCGGTGATGCACCTGGCCGGGGCGGCGATCCTGTGGTTTGTCCCCCAGGCGCTGGTGGCGCAGAACGGCGCCCTGCTGATTGGCCTGCTGTTCGGCTATACGCTGTGCTATATGCCGACCCTGGCGCTGACCAACAATATTGCGTTCCACAGCCTGGCCAATATCGATAAAACCTTCCCGGTGGTCCGCGTGTTCGGCACCATCGGCTGGATTATCGCCGGGATCTGCATCGGGGTGACCGGCATCTCTGATACCACCGGCATCTTCACCGTGGCGGCGCTCTGTTCGGTGGCGCTGGCGATCTACAGCCTGACGCTGCCCCATACCCCGGCGCCGGCCAAAGGCATGCCGGTGCAGTTTCGCGATCTGCTGTGCGCGGACGCCTTCGCGCTGCTGAAAACCCGTCACTTCCTGATTTTCTCCCTCTGCGCCACCTTAATTTCCGTGCCGTTAGGCACCTATTACGCCTATACCGCGTCGTATCTGGCGGATGCCGGCGTCAAGGATGTCAGCACCGCGATGTCGTTCGGCCAGATGTCAGAGATCGTCTTTATGCTGGTGATCCCGCTGCTGTTCCGTCGCCTCGGGGTGAAATATATGCTGCTCATCGGCATGGTGGCGTGGTTTGTCCGCTACGCCTTTTTTGCCCTCGGGGTCAGCGAAGAGGGGCGCTTCCTGCTCTATCTGGGCATTTTGCTGCACGGCGTGTGCTATGACTTTTTCTTTGTCGTCGGTTTTATCTACACCGACCGCGTGGCGGGCGAGAAGGTCAAAGGCCAGGCGCAGAGCATGATTGTGATGTTCACCTACGGGATCGGCATGCTGCTGGGCTCGCAGATCTCCGGCGCGCTGTATAACCATCTGGTGGCCGGCCAGAGCGTGCCGCAGGCCTGGGTGACCTTCTGGTGGATCCCGGCGGTGGCCGCCGCGGTTATCGCGCTGATTTTCCTTTTCTCTTTCCAGTACAACGAGAAAGAGCCGCACTAATTTTTCAGGAGGGGGTATGAAAACGATTAAGGGACCGGGCATTTTTCTGGCGCAGTTTATCGGCCCGCAGGCGCCGTTCAACACCCTGGCGGGGATGGCGCAGTGGGCCGCCGGCCTGAGGTACAAGGCATTGCAGATCCCCTGCAACCACCCGGCGATTTTCGATGTCGAGCGGGCGGCGGCGAGCCAGACCTACTGCGACGAGGTCCGCGGCACCCTGGCGGAGCATGGGCTGGTCATCAGCGAGCTGTCCACTCATCTTGAAGGGCAACTGGTGGCGGTGCATCCGGCGTATGACGCGGCGTTTGACGCCTTTGCCCCAGCCGCGTTACATGGCGATCCGCAGGCGCGCCAGCGCTGGGCGGTGGAGAAAGTGCGCCAGGCGGCAGTGGCCTCCGGCCGTCTGGGGCTGAAGGCCCATGCGACCTTTTCCGGGGCGCTGGCATGGCCCTTTTTTTATCCGTGGCCGCCGCACAATCAGCCGCTTCTGGATGAGGCCTTTGCCGAGCTGGCCCGGCGCTGGCGGCCGCTGCTGGACCACTTCGACGAACAGGGCGTCGATGTCTGCTATGAGATCCACCCCGGCGAAGATCTGCACGATGGCGTGACCTTTGAGCGTTTTCTCGCGCTGGTGGATAACCATCCGCGCTGCAATATGCTCTATGACCCGAGCCACCTGCATCTGCAGCAGATGGACTATCTGACCTATATCGATATCTATCACTCGCGTATTAAAGCGTTTCACGTCAAGGACGCCGAATTTCGTCGCAACGGGCGCAATGGCGTCTATGGCGGATACCAGCCCTGGCAGCAGCGGGCCGGGCGTTTCCGCTCTCCTGGCGACGGGCAGATCGACTTCAAAGGGGTGTTCAGTAAGCTGACCGAATATGATTTTGACGGCTGGGCGGTGCTGGAGTGGGAGTGCTGCCTGAAGGACGCCGAGACCGGCGCGCGCGAGGGCAGCGAGTTTATCCGCCGCCATATCATTCCCGTTGCCGGACGGGCCTTCGATGACTTTGCCGCCGGCGGGAGGGAATAACATGATTCAGGTTGCGATAATCGGGGCAGGGTTTATTGGCCCGGCGCATCTGGAGGCGCTGCGGCGGCTGGGAGATGTCGAGGTCGTGGCGCTGTGCGACAGCCGCCTTGAGGCGGCGCAGCGCAAGGCGCGAGCGCTGAACATTGCCCATGCCTACGACAGCGTGGAGGCGCTGCTGGCCCATCCGGGGCTGCAGGTGGTGCATAACTGTACGCCGAACCATCTGCATGCCCAGATTAACCGGCAGATCCTCGCCGCCGGGCTGCACGTCTTCTCGGAAAAGCCGCTGTGTATGACGGCGGAGGAGGCGCGGGAGCTGGTGGCGCTTGCCGCCCGGGCCGGCGTGGTGCATGGCGTCAGCTTCGTCTATCGCCAGTTCGCCATGGTCCAGCAGGCGGCGGCGATGATCCGCCATGGCGATGTTGGCAGGATCTTCGCGGCGCACGGCAGCTATTTACAGGACTGGATGCTGCTGGAGACCGACTACAACTGGCGGGTCGATTCGGCGCAGGGGGGCGCGTCGCGGACGGTGGCCGACATCGGCTCCCACTGGTGCGATACCGTGCAGTTTATGACCGGTCGGCGGATTGTCGAGGTGATGGCGGATCTGTCGATTGTCTGGCCAACGCGTAAAGCGCCGGTCAATGGTAAAGCGACCTTCAGCGCCGTTCACGAGGCGCAGGCATATGAAACCCGGCCTGTCGATACTGAGGACTTTGGCTCGGTGCTGTTGCGTTTTGACGATGGCAGCAAAGGCAGCTTGATGGTCTCCCAGGTGAGCGCCGGGCGGAAAAACCGTCTGGCGGTGGAGATTAACGGCAGCCTCTGTTCTCTGGCCTGGGATCAGGAAGTGCCCCAGCGACTGTGGATCGGCCACCGCGAGCAGCCGGATCGCCTGCTCAGCGACGACCCGAGCCTGCTGCGGCCGGAGGCCGCCGCCAGCGCCCATTATCCCGGCGGCCATATTGAGGGCTGGCCGGATGCCTTCAAGAATATGATGGGGCATTTTTATCAGGCGGTGCGCGCCGGGAAGATGCCGGAGGCCGGGGCCCGGCGCTTCGCCGCTTTCGACGACGGCGCCGATGTGATGTACATCATCGAGGCGATCGTCAAAAGCCATCAGCAGCAGCGCTGGGTCAGCGTCGAACGCTGAGTGCAGGCGGGGCGCAGGATTATTTCACCCCAAGATAGCCGTCGAGATAGGCACCGGAGAGCTCGTTGCCGAACAGGACGGCATCTTTATTTTCCATCGCATTATCCCATTTGTCGCTGGCGTTGCCGGTAAAGGCGTGCTCGGTGCGGGTGCCCTGCGCCGCCTGTTGTTTGATGGCCTCAGCGGTGTGGCGGGCGTCGCTTTCACTCATGCCAGCGGCTTTATCCTGCTGGCCGCGGGCGTACATTGCCGTGAAGGTCGGCAGGTTTAAACGGTAATTTTCCTGGCGGTTGACGGTGAAATTGCCGCCGACAAAATCGGAGCGGTGGGCGACAAACGCGTAAGCGTGGCGTTCCGGTGACGATTTTGACGAGGTGCAGCTGGTGATCGTTGCCAGGGCACAGCTGAGGGCGAGAACTGCGGTGGAGAGCCTCATGGAGATATCATCCTTAATCATAAATGAAGAAATAGGGCGCCAGGGGGCTGTCGCCAGAGCGCGAACCGGGTGGAACGGCAAAAGGATGCGCGTTAACGGCGTGGGAGAGAAGCCCTGATTTTTAATAGTTTTCTCGTGCGTTCCCGCGCTTTCGCGCCAGGCTGGCAGGCTGACCAGAGGTCATTTATGATAGCCTGCAGGATCCACCTCTATCGCAGGAAGTGCAGGGTTTATGTCTATTCAGAAAATTGCACGTCTGGCCGGCGTCTCGGTGGCCACGGTGTCGCGGGTGCTGAACAACAGCGATACGGTAAAAGCCAAAAACCGTGAGCGCGTGCTGCAGGCGATCAAAGAGAGCAACTATCAGCCGAACCTGCTGGCGCGTCAGCTGCGAACCGCTCGCAGCAATATGATCCTGGTGATGGTCTCCAATATCGCTAACCCCTTTTGCGCCGAGGTGGTGAAAGGGATAGAAGAAGAGGCGGAGAAGAATGGCTACCGCATTCTGCTGTGTAACTCCGGGTCGGATCTGGCCCGCTCGACCTCGGGCCTGCAGCTGCTCTCCGGCAAAATGGTCGACGGCATTATTACCATGAACGCGCTCTCCAGCCTGCCGGAACTGACCACCATGATTGGCGATGCGCCCTGGGTGCAGTGCGCGGAGTATGCCGACACCGGCAGCATCTCCTGCGTCGGGATTAACGACGTCGAGGCGGCTCAGGGGGCGGTGTCCCGACTGGCCGATAGCGGCCGCCGCCGCATTGCGCTCATTAATCACGACCTGAGCTATCGCTATGCCCGTCTGCGCGAGCGCGGCTATAAAAGCGTGCTGCACGTGCACGGTCTGGTGTATCAGCAGGTGACTTACGCGCAGGATCTTAGCGCGGCGGCCGGTAAACGGGCGATGGAGCAGCTGCTGTCGCAAGACGAGCAGCCCGACGCGGTGTTTGCCGTTTCGGACTCACTTGCTGCCGGGGCGCTGCGGGCGATTGACCAGGCCGGACTGCGGGTGCCGGAGGATATCGCGGTGATCGGCTTCGACGGCACCGAGCTGGCGGAAGTGGTCTCCCCGCAGCTGACCACCGTCGAACAGCCCTCCCGGGCGATCGGCCGCACGGCGGTGGATCTGTTAATGAAACGCATCGACGATCCCGACGCCGCCGTCGAGCGGGTGATGATGGACTGGCGCGTGATAGCCCGCGCCAGCGCCTGAGGATCAGCGGGAGAAGGCGCCCGCCAGCGCGCGAATGTCGTTGCCGGTGGGCGTTTGATGAATGCGTAAGCCAAACTCCTCCACCACGGCGAAGACATGGTCGAAAATATCCGCCTGGATCCCCTCATATTCCGCCCACACCACGGTGTTGGTGAAGCAGTAGATCTCGATGGGCAACCCGTTGGCATCCGGCGCCAGCTGGCGCACCATCAGGGTCATATCCTGGCGGATGCGTGGATGATGGCGTAAATACTCCTGCAGATAGGCGCGGAAGGTGCCGACATTGGTCATTCGCCGCTCATTGAGAACCGACTGTTCCCCGGCGTACTGCTGGTTCCAGGCGCTAATCTCCTCGTGGCGCGAATCCATATAGGGCTTAAGCAACTTCGCCCGGATCAGGCGCTGCTGCTCCTGTTCATCAAGAAAATGAATGCTGGTGGTGTCGATGTTGAGGCTGCGTTTGATGCGGCGGCCGCCGGAGGCCGACATGCCGCTCCAGTTTTTAAACGAGTCGGAGACCAGCGACCAGGTTGGAATGGTGGTGATGGTGTTGTCCCAGTTGCGTACCTTGACCGTGGTGAGGCCGATATCGATCACCGCGCCGTCGGCGCCGTACTTCGGCATCTCCAGCCAGTCGCCAAGCTTGAGCATATCGTTGGCAGAGAGCTGGATACCGGCCACCAGACCGAGGATCGGATCTTTAAACACCAGCATCAGCACCGCGGCCATCGCGCCGAGCCCGCTAATCAGGATTGCCGGTGACTGGCCTATCAGCAGCGAAATAATCAGGATGCCGATAATAATCGCCGTCACCAGCTTAATCCCCTGGAATATCCCCTTCAGCGGCAGCTGAGAGGCGGCAGGAAATTTCTGCGCCAGCTTTAAGATCACATCCAGCAGCGAGAAGAAGGACAGCATGGCATATATCATCACCCATAGCTGAGCCACGGTGGTTAATATTTCCGCGGCCTCGCTGCCTTTTTGCAGCCACAGCACCGCCTGCACGTTGACGATGATCCCCTGCAGGGTAAAAGCCAGTCGGTGAAAGAGTTTATTCTGCGTGATGATTTGCAGCCACAGATGGCTGCTGGCCAACGCCCGTTTTTCAAAAGCGCGTAGGACCACTTTGTGCAATATCAGATGCACGACGACGGCGGTGAATAAGATAATGCCGAAGATAATCATCAGCGAGCGGGTGGGGGTTATTTCGATACCTAAGGCGGCAATTTGCGATATTAATTCCTGCATAACGTCTCCTGAATATCCAGCGGGTATGATGACCGCTGGATAGCTATTATGCAAATCACCGCCGCCGGTATTACGACGTTACCGTCGCCGGCTGTCGGTTGAGATGATGGCGCAGCCACAGCGCGATGGCCCCCAGCAACAGCATCATGACCACCTCGACCAGCAGAAAATCAATCAGCGCCTGCGGATAGTTCCCGCCGCCGCGGCGGGCCAGCGCGAGGAACAGCGAGCCAAGGATAGCCGGTCCGAGACCGAGGGTCGCCTGCTGCAGGGTGCTGAGGATGGCGCTCCCGGCCCCGGCGTCGCTGGCGCTGATATCGCGCATGCCAATCCGGTAAAAGCTGTTGACGATCAGCGCCTGGCCGTAGCCGATCAGCGCCGTGGCGGGGACCAGCGTCAGGGCGGTGGTAGCGATGCCGAAGCGGGAGAAGGTGGCGCACAGCAGCAGTAGCCCGGCGATCTGCACCGCCAGACCGGTCAGCAGGATCCGCCCCATGCTGTGGCGGGCGATAAGCCGCGGGGCATACAGCGCCGAAATAAAATAGGCCACGCCGAGGGCGATAAAGCTATTGCCGGACTGCCACGGCGCCATCCCCAGCCCCTCCTGCATGGTCAGCGCCATGCAGAACATAAAGCCGGACCAGGCGCTGAAAAACAGCAGGGCGATGGCCATGCCGAAGCGGATGCTGGTCAACTGCAGCAGACGCGGCGGCAGCAGGGGATGGTCGCCGCGCTGCTGCTGGCGCAGGGCGCTCTGACGCATGGCGAACATGAGCGGCAGGACCGCCACCAGCATCAGCTGCAGCCACAGCGGCCAGTGCAGCTCCGGACCGAGGGCCATCGGGAACAGCAAGCAGCAGAGGATCAGCGCGAGGTACAGCGTGCCCAGCCAGTCAATACGCGACGGCGTCTCGCGACGGGTTTCCGGCACATAGCGGCGGCTCAGAGCCAACACCAGCAGGCAGATCGGCACATTAATAAAAAAGGCGTTGCGCCAGCCCAGTCCGGCGATGTCCGCCGATACCAGCCAGCCGCCGCCCATCTGTCCGACAATAAAGGCGATCCCGCCGATGCCGCCATACAGGCTGATAGCCCGGGCGTGGGCGGGGCCTTTGAGGGTCACGTGCAGGGTGGCGAGGATCTGCGGCACAATCAGCGCCGCCCCGGCGCCCTGCAGGGTGCGGGCCGCCAGCAGGGCGCCGATGCTGTTCGCCATCCCGCACAGCAGGGAAGCGATGCCAAAGAGGGCGACGCCCCACATAAACAGGCGCCGGCGGCCATAGTTATCGCCAAGCTTACTGCCCATCGCCAGGCAGACGGCAAAGGCGACGCCGTAAAGCGCGACGATAAGCTCCAGCTGCGTGGCGCTGGCCGCCAGGGTGTGGGTGATGGCGTCCAGCGCCACATTGGTGATCGAGGTATCAATAAGCGGCAGCATCTGGCCGCCCAGCAGCAGCAACAGACCGGCGCGGCCGGGTGAAACAGCAGACGTATTCATGGGATTCTCCATTGCGTCATTCAGCAGACCGACGTAGCATTACCGATAAATTAAACGGGTACCAGTTCCTGTCTATACTGGTACTGGCACTACTATGCTGGAGGGGTGATGACCACGATGCCGCAACGGGAGTTGACGATCGCCGTGCCGGACGATCGACGCAAACAGCTGGGGGCATTTTTGCGCGCCCGCCGCGAAAGCCTCGATCCGCAGCGCCTGGGGTTGCCCCGCGTGGGCCGCCGGCGCACGCCGGGCCTGCGTCGGGAAGAGGTGGCGATGCTCGCCGACGTCGGCGTCACCTGGTACACCTGGCTGGAGCAGGGGCGGGAGGTGAATCCGTCGGAGGCGGGGCTGGTGGGGGTGGCGAATGCCCTGCAGTGCAGTCCGCTGGAGACCCGGCACCTGTTCGTACTGGCCGGGCTGACCCCGCCGGAAGCCACCCAGGTGACGGTGTGCGAAGGCATCAGCCCCGGCACCCGCCGCATGCTGGACAGCCTGATGCCGCAGCCGGCCAGCATTCAGAAACCGAACTTTGATATTGTGGCCTGGAACGACAGCTTCTGCCGCCTGATGGGCATCGATTTCGCCACCCTCCCGGAAGAAGATCGCAACTGTATTTATCTCTATCTGACCCATGAGACCTGGCGCAGCCGGATCGAAAATCGCGATGTGCTGCCGACCTTCGTCTCCTATTTCCGCGCCGCGATGGCCGAGCACCGTGGCGATCCGGCGTGGGAAAACAAGCTGGCGCGCTTTTTCGCCGCCTCGTCGGAGTTTGAAACGCTGTGGCATCAGCGCTACGAGGTGCGCGGTGTGGAAAACCAGATTAAACATTTTAACCACCCGCAGCTCGGGCGATTCAGTCTGCAGCAGATGTACTGGTATTCGGCGCCGCGCAACGGTTCGCGCCTGCTGGTCTATCTGCCGATGGACGAGGCGGGCGAGCAGGCGCTGGCGTGGCTGGACCAACATTAATCACAAGGAATCAGATGGCTGGCAATGTGCCATCTTCGGGTATTCCCGGCCGGCGCTGCTGGACGGTTCCCTTACCCTCCGGGAGAGGGGTAGGGTGAGGGAAAGCCCTGCAGGGAAGTCTTTCATGTTATCTGCGACTTCAGCGCACATTGCGCTCCCGGTTAGTCTTCTGCGTTATGTCTCTCATGGCGCGGGGAGCGCACAGGGGGCGGCCAGTCGCCGCCGCCCCCTGTACCCCCGGGCTCCGGCCAGCAACATCGCCACTGCGTGGTGCCTTCGACTTATCCCTGCAGGCTTCGGGTCGGGCCGAGGCAGCGTCCGTGCAAAACACGGCCCTCAGCCCGCATCCATGCGGGCTGCCCCGGCCTGCCGGGAACGTCTCAGCGATGTTGAGGCCGCAACACCGGCAGTTTCAGCAGCCCTGGTGGGTAACTTCCGGCAGGTCGCACGAACCCCAGGGACCGTAGGCCGGGTCAGGCGTAGCCGCCACCCGGCAATATGACGGGTATCGAGCCTGATATCATGCCCGGCGGCGTTGCGCTTACGCGGGCTTACGGTAAGGGGTAACAATCTGATATATAAATGGTTAAGTAGGCCGGGGAAGGCGACAGCTGCTGCCCGGCAGAAAGGCGAGCACATTAGCGAAAACAGGTTTGTCATCAGTCTCAAGGAATGCCTATGAACGTAACCCGAAAAGAGCAACGCATAATTCAGCGCGCGCTGAACGCCTGGCAGGCCAGCGGGGAGTTAACCCCGTCGGACAGCCAGCGGCTGGCGCAAACGCTGCGCGTCTCCCCCTTCGACTGGCGGCGCCTGAGCCGCTACGCCTTCTGGACCGCGCTGGCCTGCGTGCTGATTGCTCTGGGCAGCCTGTTCGCCGACAGCGAGCTGGTGGCGTGGCTGCTGAGCCTGTTCAGCCACTCGGCGCTGACGCGGATCCTGCTGCCTGCGCTGCTGGCAGTCGTCTGCTACGGCTGGGGCTTTCGCCGCCAGCGACGGGAAACGCAATGGCACTACAGCACCGAGGCGATTTTGTTTCTGGGCGTCGTCTTTACCGCCGTGTCGCTATGGCAGCTTGGCGAACGGCTGGATAACGGCAGCGGCCATATCGCACCGCTGTTTCTGGCCGGATGCGTGATTTACGGCGCCATCGGCTATGTTGCCCGCTCCGGGCTGGTGTGGCTCTTTTTTCTGCTGGCGCTGGGCAACTGGTTCGGCGCGGAAACCGGCTACGTCTCGGGGTGGGGCGCCTACTGGCTGGGCATGAACTACCCGATTCGCTTCGTCCTGTTCGGCGGCGCGCTGCTGGCGCTCTGCTACGGCGCGCAATCCCTGCTTCGCCAGCGGCAGCTGTTTACCGTCAGCAAGGCGATGGGCCTCACGTACCTGTTTATTGCGCTGTGGATCCTGTCGATTTTCGGCAATTACGACGCAGACAGCTGGTACCAGGTGAGCCAGGCGCGACTCCTGCCGTGGGGGCTGCTGTTTGCCGTAGCGGCCGGCGTCTGCATTTTTATCAGCCTGAAAACCGATGACGGAATGCTGCGCGGCTTCGGACTAACCTTCCTGGCGATCAATCTCTATACCCGTTTCTTTGAGTTTTTCTGGAACGGGATGCACAAAGTGCTGTTTTTCCTGATCCTTGCCGTCTCGCTGGCGGTGATTGGCCGCTATGCCGAGCGCATCTGGCACGCCGGCGAAGGGCAGGTGGAGAAAAAATAAGCTCGCGTTGAGAACGCTAACCACTCAGGCCGCGCTCAGTCGCGGCCTTTTTTCGTCCCTGATTCCAGTTTCAGCACATTTTTCTGCGATTGGCTGCAAATGAGCATAGGCTTGCCGGGCATCTCAAAAATTAGCCTTTAAGGCAATTTGCCTTATATGCTAACATCCAGAGGAAGGGAGTCTGATGTTCAGAATAGTTGTGCATGTGGACGTTAAAAAGGAATTGCAGGCGCTTCCGCCCATTGTCCAGGCGAAGATGATCCGGCAAATAGACAAGTTACGCCAAAATCCCACCGCGCTGAGAGAACCTGACAGTAAACCGCTAGGGCAGGGGTTATTTGAAATTCGTGCGTTAGGTTCGGTACAGGGGCGAGGGATCTACGTTTTTCAGCAAGGCAAGACGCTCTTTCTGCTACGGGTTTTTGTCAAGAAAACGCAAAAAACCCCATCATCGGAAATTCGCCTGGCGCTGAAGCGATTAGAGGAGATGCGCAATGAGTAAAAAGATCATTGACTGGGATACGTTAAAAACAGAACTGCTTAGCCAGCCTGAGGTTCAGGCTGCATTCGATGCGCAAGAACGTCAACAGCGATTACGTACTATGCTGGCGCAATGGCGCGAGCAGGCGGGGCTGACCCGAGCCCAGGTGGCGCAGAGGATGGGGGTGAGTGCGCCGACGGTCTCCAGAATGGAAGCCAATATCACCCGCGCCAGTCTGGATACCTTAACGCGATACGCGTTAGCCTGTGGAATAAAGCACCCACAAATTTTACTTTACTAACGCCCTCGGTGGCGATTCACTTACCGGCTCAAATTAACGACAGATCGCACGGACCGTAGGTCGGGTAAGCGAAGCGCCACCCGACAAAACAACGGCGCATCGGGCTACGGTTCCGGGGAACAGTGAATGGGTGCGCTCTGCTGCCCTCACCCCGGCCCTCTCCCACAGGGAGAGG
>NZ_KV793012.1:0-124 GCF_001808325.1 Klebsiella sp. HMSC16C06 | reverse complement strand
TGCAAGCGCAGCGCCGCCGGGCGATGGCATCAGGTACGGTACCCGTGGTGCTGCCGGGTGGCGGCTGGCGCCTGACCCGGCCTACAGGAGCCTCTCACAGGCTCACACCCCGTAGGCCCGTGCA
>NZ_KV793011.1:315259-315355 GCF_001808325.1 Klebsiella sp. HMSC16C06 | reverse complement strand
CGATTTTGAGGCCGCCAGCACCGGCAGTTTCAGCGGCCCCTGATCCAGTGGTGATTTGGAACTGTAGGCCGGGTCAGGCGTAGCCGCCACCCGGCA
>NZ_KV793011.1:314103-314259 GCF_001808325.1 Klebsiella sp. HMSC16C06 | reverse complement strand
GCCCGGCGGCGCGGCGCTTGCCGGGCCTACGGTGATGGTTAACCTTCTGATATATAAATGGTTATGTAGGCCGGGTAAGCGAAGCGCCACCCGGCAACATGTTGGACACGGAGCCTGATATATTGCCCGGCGGCGCGGCGCTTGCCGGGCCTACGG